>CAWUIT010000238.1:0-4348 GCA_963922345.1 uncultured Dokdonia sp.
TTATACGTGAGGCTCGTAATATGGATGTTTCGGTAGGGCCAGGACGAGGATCTGCTGCGGGATCTGTAGCTGCCTTCTGTTTATGGATTACCAATATAGATCCGCTTAAGTATGACTTACTTTTTGAGCGTTTCTTAAATCCAGATCGTGTGAGTATGCCCGATATTGATATCGACTTTGATGATGAAGGTCGGGGCCGCGTGATGCAATACGTGATTGATAAATATGGTGCAAACCAAGTGGCACAAATAATTACCTACGGTACGATGGCAGCCAAGTCTTCCATACGCGATACGTCGCGTGCGCTAGACTTATCGCTAGGTGATGCAGACCGTATTGCAAAGCTCATCCCAACGATGAGTAAACTGCGTAAGATTTTTGGGAAAAGTGATGCAGAGCTGCGTAGCGCCTTTCGCTCTGATGATCTCCCTAAAGTGCAAGAGCTTATAAATATAGAAACGCAAGACACTCTGGAAGGCCAGATGTTACGCCAAGCACGCCAACTGGAAGGTTCTGTACGAAATACTGGAATACACGCCTGTGGGGTGATCATCACGCCGAGTGATATAACCAACTATGTACCTGTTGCCCTTGCAAAAGACTCCGATCTCTATGTGACTCAGTTTGACAACTCTGTCGTAGAGGAGGCTGGGCTGCTCAAGATGGATTTCTTGGGGCTCAAAACATTGACCCTCATTAAAGACACCGTAAAACTGGTAAAGTATCGCCACGATGTGGATCTAGATCCAGAGAATTTCCCGCTTGACGATGAGAAGACCTATGAGCTTTTCCAGCGTGGAGATACGGTAGGGATTTTCCAATATGAATCTCCCGGAATGCAAAAGCATATGCAATCGCTCAAACCTACCGTGTTTGAAGATCTCATTGCGATGAATGCCCTGTATCGTCCTGGACCTATGGAGTACATCCCTTCTTTTGTACGTAGAAAACACGGTGAGGAAGATATTGAGTATGATCTCCCAGCAATGGAGGAGTACCTTAAAGAGACCTACGGGATTACCGTCTATCAAGAGCAAGTGATGCTCCTCTCCCAAAAACTCGCCGACTTTACCAAAGGTGAGGCAGACGTTTTACGAAAGGCGATGGGTAAAAAGCAAATTGCCGTTCTTGATAAAATGAAGCCTAAATTTATTGAGCAGGCTTCCGCGAAAGGTCACGATGCAGAAAAGCTTGAAAAAATTTGGAAAGACTGGGAAGCCTTTGCCGCTTATGCCTTTAACAAATCGCACTCTACGTGCTACGCTTGGATCGCTTATCAGACGGCCTATTTAAAAGCCCACTACCCTGCCGAATATCTCGCGGCCGTGCTCTCTAATAACATGAATGATATCAAGCAGGTAACTTTCTTTATGGAAGAAGCGAAGCGTATGGGGCTTGAAGTACTGGGCCCAGACGTCAATGAATCTTTTAGAAAATTTACGGTAAATGATCAAGGGGCGATACGCTTTGGGATGGGTGCCGTAAAAGGAGTAGGTACAGGTGCCGTAGCTACCATAGTTGAAAATAGAAAAGACGGAAAGTATAAATCAGTTTTTGACTTTGCCCGACGCGTCGATCTGCGCGCTGCCAATAAAAAAGCCTTTGAAAGCTTAGCCCTTGCTGGAGGATTTGATGAGCTAGACGGTAATACCCATCGTGCACAATTTTTTAATGATGACGGTGACGGGATTACCTTTTTAGAAAAAGCGGTAAAATATGGTGCGCGCTATCAAGAAAATGAAAATAGCTCGCAAGTAAGCCTCTTTGGGGATGCTAGTGAGGTACAAATTCCAGAGCCCGTGGTTCCCCCTTGTGAGGAATGGGGTACGATGGAAAAACTCAAACGAGAGAAGGAAGTAGTAGGTGTTTACATCTCTGGACACCCGCTCGATGATTTTAAAACGGAAATGGAAACGTTTTGTAATGCGACCGTTGCGCATTTTAATCAGATGGAGTCTTTTGTAAATCGAGAGCTCACCTTTGGTGGTGTGATCTCAGATGTGCAACACCGTGTCTCAAAAAATGGAAAGGGATGGGCCTCATTTATTGTAGAAGATTTTACAGATACCTTTGAGTTTAGAATGTTTGGAGAGGAGTATCTTAAAATGAGACACTTCTTAATTCCTAACAGCTTTATACACGCAAAAGTGTTTATTAAAGACGGTTACACAAACAGAGAGACCGGCAGGAAAGGAGACCCTAGAACACAGTTCAATAGCATCCAGCAATTACAGGATGTTATGGAAACCAATGCAAAAAAGCTAACCATTAATATTGATATTAATGAAGTGGCAGAAGCACGCGTTTCTGAAATTAAAGAGATTCTAGATCAACATATGGGAGATGCCAAGCTCCACTTTCAAGTATTTGAACCTACGGAAAAGCTTTATGTAAAAATGCCTAGTAAACGTACCAAAGTAAAAATTTGCCAAGAGCTTCTTGACGCCCTAGAAGAAAACAAGGTGCATTACAAATTAAACTAGTTTATGCAATTCTGAGTATAGAGTTTCTATCCTTAGAAAGGAACTCTCGCTCTATATGGATGGTCACAACATCTCTATGAGCGTCACCTTCTACAATATAAGTGGCGCTACTCCCTCGTTGTGAACGTTTATTCTCTAGTTGCCTGTGATGCAGGATATAATCTGCATAGCTGGGATACTTTAGGTAGTTGCATAGCAACTCAATCGTTTTTGCCTTGGGTGTGACATCATCTGTAGTATCTCCTTGTGTATAGTGATTGTAATAATTGAGTAAAGTTCTCCTAGAGATTTGGTATCTAAAATCTTCCCAAAGACAATCGGTAAGATACTCAGCCCATTGGGTCTTTGTTGTGGCGGGGGTTTCTGATCTCGCTTTCGCGAAAGCAGACAAAACAATTTCCTTGTACATCATACTCTTGATTTTTTTTAAGAACAGCTCTATAAACTCGCAATGAAAATTGGAAATTCTTTTCCATGGGATTTCCATCGAGACTTTACAAATCATTGTTTATTTGCATAAACAAATAGACAACAGACGCACAAAGTACGACAACATACATAATATTTCATAAAGGAAATCCGTAAAAGACTACAGATTTTTGAAAATTTATACAAAATCTAACCAACCCTAATTTTAGTTAACTAAACTATTCACTAATAATTATCTTATGAAAACTACCCTTTACATTTTTGCTTTTTTATTTTTAGGAATGAATTTTATCTCTTGTACTCCAGACGTTATTACAGAAGAGAGTGATCGCATTGAGAGCACTACTCTAGGAGAAGATGAAAATGATCCAGAGGACGAAGAGGACCAAGGAAACTAGACTATAAAATTTTACCAAATTTGTATCTTACAGGGATGAAGCAGCTATTGTTTTTATCCCTGTTTTTTTTTGGTGCTTGGAACTGTATTGGGGCTAGCGTCTCATTTTTATCTGTAAATCCAGATAGTCTTGAACTTTACCGTAAAATAAGTGGTAATAAAGAGTTAGGTTTTCAGGAAAGGCTCAACGCTAGTAATAAGGCTGTTCAATTCGGTCGAGAAATCTCTGATTCAACCTACCTCTTCCATTTACAATATCGTAGTACGATATATGGTTCCTTTAGAAAATATGAAGAAGCATTACAACAAGCAAACTTGCTTCTTGAAGAAGCTACTCGCCTAGAGCAGCCCTATTTTATTGCACTTTCTTATGAGAAGTTCGGCAGGTACAATGCAGAACAACAGAATGATATCAAGGCTTTTAAAAACTACGTAAAAGCCATTGACCTTTACACTGCTGTAGGTGATAGCTTAAAAATCATTAAAGTATCTAAGCGCGCCAGCTTTATACAATCTCAAATAGGCGACCTTGACGGTACTGAATTTACTATTGTAAACGCATTAGATTATGGCGACGCCTTAGAAGACTTATCAGAACTTGCCTGGTTTTATGATGTACTAGGGCGCGTGTATCGCGATCGTAAATTATGGCAAGAATCGATTAGAAATCATCGTAAAGCATTACAACTAGAGACCAGTAATGAATCTAAAATATCTTTACTCAATAATTATGCGATTACTTTGATAAAGGCTAATCGTTTCGAAGAAGCCCTTATACAATTACAAACAGCGCTAGAATATAAGTCTGATCCTCGCCCTAGAACAACATATAAACTTTTAGACAACCTCGCTTTCGCGAAAGCAAAATTAAAGCAACCTGAGGCTATCAGTCTTTTAGAAGAAGCACTTGCACTACGTATTGCAGACAATGATATGGCTGGACAATATGCGAGCCACATTCATTTAACAGAAGCCTATGATGAAATTGAAAACAATCAAGCTAAGGCCAAGTATCACGCAGAACAAGCCTATAAAATTG
>CAWUIT010000239.1:0-4335 GCA_963922345.1 uncultured Dokdonia sp.
ATTTTATAAGAAGGCTTAAAAGAACGATCCCACGCTAACCATTTACGGTAAGAGCCTGACGTATATATCGCTGTATCTGGACCTTGGATATTAATCAACGTATCACTCACTAGCTTCAATGTTTTAGCTACATCTCCTTCATTAAGTGATTCGTAATAATCATTAACTAAATCGCCAGGACGAAAGCTATCTGAAGGTTGCGTGCAACTCAAAAACGCTATAACACATAAACTTAAAAAGTAAGGTTTCATAGTTTAGGCCTTAGTATTATTAATCAATTGCTTACTAAGATAATTAAATCTAAAGTAGAGCATCACAGCAGAGGCAGTAAGTCCCGCAAGCAAGCCTACCCAGACACCTTGAGCTCCTAACTGCTCTTCCTTCCCAAAATACCACATCACTGGAAATCCAATAACCCAATAAGCGATAAAGCATATTACAGTAGGTACATTCACATCTTGCAAACCGCGCAAAGCCCCTAAAATAGTCACTTGTACACCATCACTTAGTTGGAAAAGCGCCGCCACAATTAGCAACTGCGATGCCAAGAAAATCACTTCAGGATTGTCTATATAAAATGGAGGAAGTATGTCTTTTAAAAGAATGAAACCAACTGCAAAAAGGGCTTCAATAAGAAAGCATAGTATAAATATAGAATAGGCAATACGTCTCATATTTACAAAATCGCCCTTCCCTTTTTGATTCCCCACTCGTATCGTTGCGGTGACGCCAAGGCCTACGGCAATCATAAAGGTCATCGATGCTAGGTTAAGTGCAATTTGATTTGCCGCTTGCGCATTAGTTCCCAAAATACCCGATAGAAATATCGCCGCGGTAAATACAGCTACTTCAAAAAGCATTTGTAATGCCGTGGGAAATCCAAGTTTAAATAACGTCTTGAACTTGCTCCATTGGATATGCTCTTTTCCTCCCCAATGAAAATAGGGTTTGAACATACGCTTTCGCGAAAGCAGAATAATAATAAGCCCCAGCATAAAGAAACGAGAGATTAACGTCCCCCAAGCGGCTCCCTCTACTTCCAAGCGAGGGAACACCCATATTCCATAAATGAGTACATAGTTAAATATGACATTTACAACATTTGCGAGGAGTGTTGCGTACATCGCTTGTTTGGTTTGTGATAAACCGTCTGCAAATTGCTTAAAACCTTGGAAAATCATAAGTGGAATCATCGAGAAAGCGACAATCTCTAAATAGGGTATTGCAAGATCTACTACCTCAGGAGGTTGATCGAGCAGCGCCAATACTGGTTTTGCTACTAATAAGGTTAGGAATAGTAATAATCCATTTACAGCGCACATAATTACGCCGTGGTGAAAATGTAAGCGTCCTTTTTCAATATCACCCTTCCCATCTGCCTCTGCCACCAAAGGTGTAATGGCAAATGAAAAACCAATACCAATAGATAGTGCTATAAAAACGAGACTGTTTCCAAGACTTACTGCTGCGAGCTGCGCTGCGCCTAGTTGACCCACCATCAAATTATCTGCAAGAGCTACCAGAATATGTCCCAGCTGTCCAAGCATAATAGGATATGCAATATTTAAATTGGTGCGAAACTCTCTGGTGTACTTTTTAAATTGCATACGGATTCCTGATGATGCTCTGAGCCTTTTAATCGAGATGCAAAAATACCTTTTCCATAAAGAATGGAGGGGTTGAGTACAAATTCAATTTAGTATCTTCCACTTTAAATTGTAAAATTCCTGATTATGGTTACCAACCCTATTGACATAGACCTCGCCCTTAGATCAATGGTAAGAAAATATGAATCTATACTACAGATAAGGAAGGACGACAGTAGTGGTTTTGAGGTGGCTGGAACAATACCAACAATGCAAGGAAAACAAAAAGTAGATGGATTTTATTTTTTAAGCACTATACCTAAGCCAAAAGACTGTAGACTCTACTTTTTTCCTATCTATACAGATGCGGAAGCTTTTACAGATCTCGACCCAGACTTACGTAAATGCTTGAAAGGAAAGAGCTGTTTTCACATAAAAAAAATGGATGCCTCGCTTGAAGCATCCATTGCTAGTATGATTGATAAAGGAGTTTCTATTTATCAAGAAAAAAATCTCCTAGAAAAGCCTTAAATAATCTATTGCTTAATAGGCATTTGCATCATCATTGCAGGCTTTTGTATATAATTATCCATTAAATATACGAGGCTCGTCATTGTTGCGGCACCAAGTGCTAGTTCTCTTTTATTTACTGCGTCAAAAGTGTCATTTGCCGCGTGGTGATGATCAAAGTACCGTTGTGAATCTGGTCTTAAACCTGCTAGAACAATACCTTCATTAGTATCTTTAAGAGGGCCTATATCTGCACCACTGCCTCCTCGGGTAAAATCGTGAATGAGGTAAGGTTCAAAAAGTTCTTTCCAGCCCAATACTTCATTATAGTTACGGTCATCACTGTCAAATGAAAAGCCTCTTGGCGTAAAACCTCCAGCGTCACTCTCTAAAGCAAAAACGTGCTTTTCGCCCTTGGCTTTTGCCTCGGCAGCATATTTACGACCACCGCGTAGACCATTCTCTTCATTCATAAATAAAACTACCCTAAGACTATGTTTAGGTTGATAACCTACTGCTTTCATTAAGCGCAACGTCTCCATACTCTGGACAACGCCCGCACCGTCGTCGTGAGAACCATCACCTAAATCCCAAGAATCTAGATGCCCTCCTACAACCATATATTTGTCTGGAAACTCACTCCCAGTAATCTCTCCAATAACGTTATAAGACTGTACCTCTCCCATATTTTTACAAGACATTTTATAAAAAAACTTAGTCTCTGGATTTAATTTGAGCGAAGTGCTCAATAATTGAGCGCCCTTTGTACTTATGGCTGCTGCAGGAATACGCTTAGAATCTGGCAAGTCACCATAGGACATAGAGCCTGTATGTGGATAATCGTCTAGACTATGGGTAACTGATCTTACGATCACTCCGACAGCTCCAATCTTCGCAGCTTCCATCGCTCCAGCATACCGCTGATCTACACACCCACCATAGGCTTGAAATGTTCTAATCAACTCTTCATTCATAGGGCGATTATAGAAAACAATCTTGCCTTTAACTTCTGCAGGGTCTAGCGCTTTTAACTCATCAATCCCAAGTACTTCAATTACATTGGCTCTTAGTCCTGTAGATTTTGTAGCGATAGATCCACCTAAAGCACAAATAGGTACAGAGGTGGTCAATGCATTTTCACCTTCGATAAAAGCTCTTTCGGCTTCTCCTCGAATCCATTTTGGGACCATTACAGGTTGAAGCCATACCTTGTCTAATCCTATCTTCTCAAGTTCTTCTTTTGTCCACGCTACGGCACGTTCGGCACCTAGACTTCCGCTTAAGCGTGAGCCTATTTGGTTAGATAAGTGATCAAGCCACTCATAACTTTGACCTTTTGTAAGTGCTTCTGTGTAAATTTTACGTACTAGTGTTGAGTCTTGTTGCGCTTTCGCGAAAGCGTGAACCCCTAAGATCATACTGATCCCTAGAATGCATTTTATAAATTTATTCATTGTTTAATTGCTCTTTATATGCTGTAAGATTTGCTTTTGTTTTTTCGTCTAGCTCTGGCTCTTGGATATCTTCATATTGCGATAGCGTTTCTAATAGTATGGTCGCAACCGCCAGGCGCGCTGCGGGTTTACTATCTGCTGGGATGATATACCAAGGTGCTTTCTCCGTACTGGTGCGATTAATAGCATCTTGATAATACTTTTGATATTGATCCCACAATTTACGCTCTTTCAAATCTCCTGCCGAAAATTTCCAATTCTTCTCTCGCTTGTTTAACCGACGCAAAAGTCTATTTTTTTGCTCATCTTTTGATAAATGAAGAAAAAATTTATAGATAATGGTTACATTTTCTACAAGGTGCTTTTCAAAATTTTTTATTTGTTCAAAGCGCCTGTCCCAGAAGGGTTCATCAATATCTTCAAGACGATCTACACCAGGTAATTTCTCCCCAAGGATGTATTCTGGATGTACTCTTGTCACGAGCACATTTTCATAATGGGTACGATTATGTACTGCAAATTTACCACGCTCGGGAAGTGCAATATAATGACGCCATAAATAGTCGTGACCGAGCTCCAACTCTGTGGGAACTTTAAAACTTTGAACCTCTACCCCGCGGGCGTTAAAATCTTTAAAAACCTCACGTATGAGACTGTCCTTTCCAGAAGTATCCATCCCTTGAAGGCAAACAAGAACACTATACTTATCGTGAGCATACATCGTATCTTGTAGCTTACCTAGCTTTTTACGAACCTTTTTGAGCTGTTTTTCTAGTTGTTTTTCA
>CAWUIT010000240.1:0-4316 GCA_963922345.1 uncultured Dokdonia sp.
TAGCTCTCTTCGCTTTCGCGAAAGCGTATGCACAACAACCACAATCTTCTGCTGGAGAAGTGATTCTAGAGTTTGGAAAAACATATGAGGTTTTAAATCCAGATTTTGCTACGGATACCACCGCAATTTTTAAATTAGTCTTTGATGTTGCAAAAGCACCTGACGATCCAAGCGTACGTAATCCATACATTGAGACCCTTGCTAGATTCTTAAATATGCACGAAAAGGCGGGAGTACCTCTTAACAATATGCAACTGAGAGCTGCGATACACGGCAAGGCGGCCTATGGATTACTTAAGAATAAATATTATAAAGAATTATATGGTGTTGATAATCCCAACATCGATTTACTAAAAGCTTTAAAAGAGGCGAATGTTAAGTTAGTCCTTTGTGGACAAACAGCGGGTTCTCGCAACATTACTTCGGCACGAAGATTGGATATTATTGACGTAAGTCTTTCGGCTATGACGGTGTTGAGCCAGTCTCAAATGGAGGGCTTTTCATTAATTGCTTTTTAAAATAGAAGGTACTTTTTCATTCTCAATAAACATTATGTATAAAAAATTAGTTGTTTTAGGTTTACTTTTCGCTTTAAGCGGTACGGCTCAAGAAGCTACTCGACAAGATAGTTTGCGAGGCTCCATTACTCCACAAAGAGCTTGGTGGGATCTTATACATTATGACCTAAGTGTTGAGGTTTTACCAGTTTCTAAATCAATCATTGGGTCTAATGTTATCACATATAAAGTACTTGAAAATACTATTGGCGAATTTCAAATTGACTTACAGTCGCCTATGGAACTCACCTCTGTGATGCAGGATGGGCACTCGCTCGATGTACGATCAGAGGGAAATGTACATTTTATACAACTAGAAGATGTACAACCTCTAGGAAGCATCAAGTCTATACGTATTGATTTTGAAGGAAAACCTAAAGTTGCTGTAAATCCGCCTTGGGATGGTGGATTTAGCTGGAAAAAAGATCGTAATGGAAAAGACTTCATCGCTACCTCAAACCAAGGTATTGGGTCTAGCGTTTGGTGGCCTAATAAAGATCATCCTGCAGATGAAGTAGATAGCCTAGATATGCATATAACAGTCCCAAAAGGGTTAGTCAATGTCTCAAATGGTCGTCTGGTAGGTATAGACGATGCTACATATACTAAGACATACCATTGGACTGTAAAAAACCCAATAAACAACTACGGTGTAAATATTAACATTGGGGATTACATAAACTTTAGTGAAATCTATCAAGGTGAAAAAGGCCCTTTAGATATGAGTTATTGGGCATTGAAAGAAGATGAAGACAAGGCCCGACAGCAATTTAAGCAGGCACCAATGATGATGGAGGCCTTTGAACATTGGTTTGGCCCCTACCCTTTTTATGAAGATAGCTTTAAACTTGTTCAAGTACCCTACCTGGGAATGGAACATCAGAGCTCTGTTACGTATGGTAATAAATTTAGAAATGGATATTTAGGTAGAGATCTATCTGGAACAGGACAAGGATTAAAATTTGACTTTATAATTATACACGAAGCTGGACACGAGTGGTTTGCAAATAGTATTACAAACCGGGATGTAGCAGATATGTGGATACACGAAGGGTTTACGGCCTATTCTGAAAATCTGTACTTAGATTATCATTATGGCAAAGAAGCTGCTGCCGAGTATGTTATAGGTACAAGACGCGCTATACAAAATGATAAGCCTATCATAGGTAAGTACAATGTAAATAGTGAAGGTAGTAGCGATATGTATTATAAAGGTGCAAATTTGTTACACACGCTACGCACTATTGCAAACGATGATTCCTTATGGAGAGAGACATTGAGAGGCCTTAATAAAGAATTTTATCATAAAACAGTGACGAGCGCGATGGTCGAAAGTTATATATCTGAGAAATTAGGCGTTGATTTAAGTCCCGTATTTGACCAGTATTTGCGTACCACAAAGATTCCAAAATTTGAATACAAAATAGATAAAAAAGAACTAAGCTATAGATTTACTAACGTGAACCAAGGATTTGAAATGCCTATAATGGTCAAAATCGATAATCAATCAAAATGGATACAAGGGACTGATAGCTGGCAAATAATAAAATTAAAATCTAAATCACATAAGATCTCAATTCCAGACGATTTTTATGTAGAAGTGCGCAAGCGATAGTTTACTGCTTTTAAATTGCAAAAGAACCTATTCAAATCCAATAGCTTTCACAGGACTTATACGCGTTATTATATAGGAAGGAATAAGTAGAATGAGTACACAAATGCTAAAAACACCTAAATTAAGGAATACCACGTGCCAGAAGTCTATAAGTACAGGTGCCTCACTTACATAATACGTTGAAGGGTCAAGTTTAATGATTCCAAAATATTTCTGCGCATAAAGTATCCCTAGACCAATAAGGTTACCCCAAAATAATCCTTGACCTATGAGGTACATGGCATTATAGATAAATATTTTACGCACACTCCAGTCTGAGCTTCCTAAGGCTTTTAAAATCCCAATCATCCTAGTGCGTTCCAATACAAGAACTAGCAATGCCACAATCATATTAATTCCGGCAATAAGTATCATAACCACGATAATTAAAGCAATATTAAAATCAAATAACTTTATCCATTCAAAGATGTTGTAATTACGCTGTATTACAGAAATAGAGCGCAGTGTAGATCCAGAATTTTCATATACTTTATTATTAATGGCTTCCACATTATCAAAGTCATCTACAAATACTTCAAAAGCCCCTACCTCATCTGCTTCCCACTTATTGATACGAGTGAGGTGACGGCGGTCTCCCATAATATATACTTTATCAAACTCTTGATAAGCACTCTCGTAAAGTCCAACGATGTTGAGAGCCCTTGACCTAAATCTTTGATCTTCTTGATTTACAAAATGTATGATTGCCTTATCACCCACTGTAAGTTCAAGTCTATTTGCGAGATAGGTACTAAATAACGTTTCATTGTTAAGTGCCCCCGTAAGATCCGGTTTTCGTCCTTCTGTAATATAATCCTCTATACGTGACCAATCATAATCGTCACCCAATCCTTTATAAATAACACCCTCAAATGTTTCTGACGTTCTAATAATACCCGCCTTAGAAGTGACGGCCTGTACGTGAGTTACTTCTGGAACGCTTTCAAAATCTGGGTAAAAATCTTGATTAATAGTAATAGGGTTTACAGTTTCCTCACTGTTATTTCCATCAAAATTTGAAACTAAAATATCTCCAGTAAACGCTGATACCTTTTGACGGATTTCTCGCTGTAATCCTAGACCTGTGGCTATCGCAATAAGCATCATAATCACCCCTATAGCAATTGCTACTATGGCAATTTTAATAATAGTACTGGAAGCACTACTTTTATACGATGACCCGCTATTTAAGCGTTTGGCTATAAAATATTCTAAATTCAAATGCGATCTATTTTTCTCAAAAATACCTTTTTTTTAACGCTCTTCTTCCTCTTTTCTTGTGCAAATGCTACTGGAGATAAGAACGCTTTCGCGAAAGCGGACACAATCACTAATACTCCAGAAGTACGAGATAAGTATGATAAACAAGAAAAGCCTATACGTGTAGGTGCTAATCGTACATCACTTTACCTACCGCAACTTAGAGGTAAGAAAATAGGCATCGTGACTAATAAAAGTGGCCTCATTTTTAAATCGTTCCCTCACACGGAAAAACAAAGCACTCATCTAGTTGATTCACTTTTAAAGTTAGGTCTTGATGTGGATCGTGTCTTTTCTCCTGAGCACGGTTTTAGAGGTGATGTAGATGCTGGTGAACTTGTTAAAGATGGCAAAGACCCAAAAACGGGCCTCAATATTATTTCCATTTATGGTAAAAACAAAAAGCCATCTCAAAAGCAATTAGAAGGGTTAGATGTTATTCTATTTGACATACAAGATGTAGGCGTGCGGTTTTACACGTATATCTCTACGCTTACCTACGTTATGGAAGCCGCTGCAGAAAAAGGTATTCCCGTTATTGTTTTAGATAGGCCTAATCCTAATGCACACTACATAGACGGTCCTACATTAAATAAGAAGCATAGCAGCTTTTTAGGGATGCACGAAGTGCCGCTTGTATATGGGATGACTATAGGAGAATATGCCTTGATGGTAAATGGAGAAGGCTGGCTTGATTATAAAACTGCGTGTGATCTTACCGTAATTCCCTTAGAAAATTGGAGCTACAGCACTCCTTACTCACTACCTGTGCGCCCCTCGCCTAACCTACCTAATGATAAGAGCATAAACCTATATCCTAGCTTAGGTTTTTTTGAGGGAACAAC
>CAWUIT010000241.1:0-4298 GCA_963922345.1 uncultured Dokdonia sp.
TAGCTTTTTCAGCACCTATTTGTAAGGCAGCATCTATCTCGTTGAGGTTTTCCATATAGTAATTATACTTTGCGCGTTGTGCGGCATACTTCTCTATGATTACCTCATATACAGCCTGCTTTGCGTGACCGTAGCCAAAGTCTGTGCGCTTATAATTTTCGCGTAAGCGGTCTACTTGTTCTGGTGTCGCTAGCAGTTTATACAGGTTAAACACATTACAGCCCTCAGTTTCCATAGGTTCTTCCATAGGCGTACTGTCTGTCTTGATGCCCATAATCTGTTTTCTCAACTTTTTATCTGGTAGAAAAATGTCGATGATGTTACCCTTAGATTTTGACATTTTTGCCCCATCTGTACCAGGAATATACATAGTATCCTCGTTATGACTTGCTTCTGGAAGTATAAAAGTTTCTGTGCCCGTTGCTGCGTGAAAACGGCTTGCCACATCACGAGTCATCTCGATATGCTGGGCTTGATCTTTACCTACCGGAACAACCTGAGCATCATACAGCAATATATCTGCTGCCATAAGCATTGGGTAGGTAAATAAACCAGCGTTTACATCTTCTAGTCGGTCTGCCTTGTCTTTAAAACTATGGGCAAGCGTAAGCCTCTGGTATGGGAAAAAACAGCTCAGATACCAAGTAAGTTCTGCTGTTTGTGGCACGTCACTCTGGCGGTAAAAAACCGTTTTATCTATATCGAGGCCAAAGGCAAGCCAGGTAGCAGCCGTACTGTAGGTGTTGTGTCGCAACTGAGCTCCGTCTTTAATTTGAGTAAGTGAGTGCATATCTGCAATGAATAAGAAAGATTCATTAGCAGGGTCATTTGCCATTGTGATTGCAGGTATTATCGCCCCCAGTAAATTTCCTAGATGTGGTGTGCCGGTACTTTGTACACCTGTAAGTATTCTTGACATAAAATTGTGTAAAACGCAAAGTTACCTTTTTCTATTAATTGAGTAGGGTGAATTGTCTATTTTTGGCGCTATGAGTTTGATTAAGAAATTTGCGATTGCATTATGGAAGGTCTGGTTTTACCTGCTTATGCTTATTGTTATTCTTATATTATCACCACTACTCATTATTAGTATTCTCAGAGAGACCTGGTATGGGATGTTTTTTAGACTAGCACAGGTCTGGGCGCGCACAATAATGCTTCTCATGGGACTTTTCCCTAAGATAAAGAGAGAAGAACATTTTACAAGAGGTAAAGGGTATATGCTAGTAAGCAATCACACCTCTATGATGGATATATTAGTGATGTTACATCTAGCTAAGAGCCCATTTGTTTTTGTTGGAAAGGCAGAGCTAGCTAAATTGCCTTTATTTGGTTTTTTCTATAAACGCACGTGCATCCTCGTAGATCGCGGTAATGCACGTAGCCGTAAGCTCGTTTTTGATCAAGCGCAACGTAGGTTACAGCAAGGGTATAGTATCTGTATATTTCCAGAAGGAGGCGTGCCAGATGACCTTTCTATAGTTTTAGATTCCTTTAAAGATGGTGCTTTTAGGCTGGCAATAGATCATCAAATACCTATTGTACCCATTACTTTCTACGATAATAAAAAGCGTTTTCCTTATTCCTTTTTTAAAGGAGGTCCTGGCGTTCTAAGAGCAAAAATACATCCCTTTATTCCTACTTTACAGATGACACAAGAAGACAAAAAAGAGCTCAGAGAGCGCACGAGAGATATTATTCTACACGCGTTAAATAGTCCATTTTAAAATAACGCTTTCGCGAAAGCGTAGACGCCTATTCTTTCTTACCAAAATAAAAAGGCCCCGTAACCAGCGGAGCCTTTTTTGTTATCATCGCAAGAGCAATGATTACCTAACCAACTAAAAAACTAACCTAACATCAAGTAACCACACTTGACATTATACTTTACCTAAAACTTATATCTTACCCCAGTATAAACCCCTAAATAATAGGGTTGAAAATCTACAACACTATCATCAAAGCTGTTGAGTTGATATTTAAGCGAAGGTTCTATATTGAAAATAACATTTTCTGTCATTTTGTAATCTAATCCTAATCCGATATTTGTTGTAAAACTTACCTCATTGACTCCAGAGGCTGTCCCCAAATTTGTAGTGAGCTCTGGTGAATTTAAGACTACCGTATTGTCATTAAGTAACAGTGTACTCATACCACCAACTATTGAAAGACCTAAACGTTTATCAGAGATCACATATATAGCTTCAACAGGAATTTCTAAATAGCTTAAGCGCTGCTGTAAAGATCCATTAGAGGTAATGCCAAGTCTTGGCAAGCCAGTTTCTGGTGCAAATGTGTTTGCACCTTGGCCATTACTGTTATCTGAGATGGCCAGACTTCTTGCATTGTCTGCATAATCCACACCAGCAACTCTACGCCCTAAATCGTTAGTAGAGAAAGAAATCTCATTTGTATTATAGCTAAGGTCTACATTGCTTATACCTGTACGTATTTTAACTTTAGGAGAGATCTCATAACTTATTTGAACACCGTAACTCAAGTTTACATCTCCAGATTTATCATTATCTGCAAATTGTTTGTCCAGACCGGACCCTCCAAAATCTCCATAGTACACAGGTGCTGCTACAGCACCTACATTCCATTTATTCCGAGATTTTTCCGTTTCTTTTGATGCTTCTGCAATACCTTCTTCTTGCGTCTCATTGATTTTTTGAGCCTCTGCAATCAGATCTTTTTCATCAGTATTTTTAGTTTCTGATGCAATTGCAGTTTTTGTGTCTAAAACATCATTGTTCAATGGTGTATTTATTGCGTTTTCCCTAAGTAGTTTTGAAGGAATAGGCTTCTCTGTTGCAGTTTCTGTTTCCTGAGCCGATACATTAGTATCTGTTAGGAGACGTTCTTCTTGAGATAATATGTTTGAATTAGAGTTAATTTTATCACGGACTTTATTGGTATTCCTGCTCTTAGTTGCTGTTGAGTTATCTGCAACTTGCGTTTGGCGATCGTTATTTACAGTAGTTCTTGTAGGTTTATCAATATCTACATTTTCTTTAGTACTAGGAGATGAATCTCCTGTACTTTGATTATTTACTAGGGGCTGTAATTTATTTTTTTGGCTATCAACAGATTGGGTTGATGGCGCTTTAATATCAGGAGAAGAAACAATTTCTTGTTCTTTGGAGTTTGCATTATCTGAAAGGAGTACAGTGCTAATTCCAAATAGGAGAAGTAGTGCGGCAGCAATACCTCCTAGTTTGAACCAGAAAGGGATGATTTTTCGATCGTCTTTTTTCTTTTGGCTATCGGCAATAGCATTCCATACATTATCGCTGGGATGTGCTTCAAAATTTTTAAACTTTTCTTGAAAAAGTCTATCTATGTTTTTCTTTTCTTTCATTACTATAAATGAGATTTGCTTTGCGGGTGGTGCTGGCTTCTCTCAATTTTTTCTTTTAAAATAACTCTGGCACGAGCGAGATTTGATTTTGACGTACCTTGAGAAATTGTCAATAATTGTGCTATTTCTTTATGTGAGTACCCGTCCAGGACATAAAGGTTAAAAACCATTCTATATCGATCAGGTAACTCTTGTATAATTTGAAGGAGAAAATCAAGTGGCACTTGATCTTCTTCTATTTCGACTTCTGTTTCTTTTATTTCTTCTTCATTAATTAGGTTAAAAACGCTTTGTTTACGATAGCGCTGTAAAGCCTTATTAATCGTTATTCGCTTGAGCCATCCCTCAAAAGAACCCTTATTTTCATATTGATGAATTTTATCAAAAATGGTAATAAAAGCATCTTGCAGAATATCTTCTGCTTCTGCATAATTAGGAGCATACTTGAGGCAAACAGAAAATAAAACACTTGCATAGCGTTTGTATAGTTCTGATTGTGCTTTGAGTTTTTTCCTCTTACAATCTTTTATGAGCTGGTCTTGACTCAATCGTTGTTTAGTTTTATATTCTTATAACAATATAAGAACTGATATCCCTACCGCAGATTGTTTTACCTGTTTTGTAATATCCTTAAAATAGTCTAATCGTATATTTCGGGGCTTTTTAATATCATATGCTCTATTAAGATGCATATAAGTGCAAAGGGTTGCGTATAAATTGAAAAAACCTCCCAGAAGGAGGTTTTTGATATCTATTTATA
This sequence comes from uncultured Dokdonia sp., assembly GCA_963922345.1. Lineage (GTDB taxonomy): Bacteria > Bacteroidota > Bacteroidia > Flavobacteriales > Flavobacteriaceae > Dokdonia. Next base: position 4,122 of record CAWUIT010000241.1, read on the forward strand.
TTGATTTTACTCGTTAGAGAGTTTAATAGCTTCGTGTATTTTTGCCTCTAACTCGTCCATAAGATCTGGATTGTCTAAGAGTAAGGCTTTTACCGCGTCTCTACCTTGACCTAGCTTAGTATCTTGATAGCTGAACCACGACCCTGCTTTTTTAACAATCTCATAATTGACGCCTAT
>CAWUIT010000242.1:0-4292 GCA_963922345.1 uncultured Dokdonia sp.
GAGGTACCATGTTCGGCTATCAAGATATGATTGTTGATTTTAGAGGAATTCCCACAATGAGAGCATTTGCTCCTACGGTACTTGATGTAACGCACTCACTACAGCAACCTAACCAATCTAGTGGCGTGACAGGAGGAAGACCAGAGATGATTGAAACCATCGCTCGGGCTGGAATAGTTAATCATGTAGATGGCCTATTTATAGAAACTCATTTTGACCCGGCAAACGCAAAAAGTGACGGTGCAAATATGTTAGATCTCTTACACTTAGAAAAACTCTTGACCAATCTTGTAGCCATTAGAAAGACTATAAACACTTTTTCTTAATTTTCCTTTTTACGCGCGCTGTTTTATTTATGATCAGAAGGGTGCTTAACAAATATTTCGCATCGTTCTATTTTGCTTTTTTGTAACTTCGTTATGTATGTTAAAACAGCAGCTCAATTTTAAACTTTCACAGAAGCTTTCTCCACAACAAATCCAGTTGATGAAGCTTATACAGTTGCCTACGCAAGCTTTTGAACAAAAAGTGAAGCAAGAGCTTGAGGAAAATCCAGCTCTCGACAGTGGCAAGGAAGAAGCTAAAGATGAGTTTGATGAGTTTAACAACACCGAAGATTTTGACGAGGCTCCAGAGTCAGAAATAAATGTTGATGAATATTTAAGTGATGACGAGACTCCAGATTATCGCCTAAGTGCCAATAATTATAGTGCAGATGATGAAGACAAGCAAGTACCCTATGCCTCTGGAACTTCATTTAATCAATATTTAAAAACACAACTCAATACCGTACGATTGTCACCCGAGCAGCGCGAGGTTGCAGAGTTTATAATTGGCTCATTAGATGAAGCTGGCTATTTACGTAGACCCATTCTTGATCTAATGGATGATCTGGCATTTACCCAAAATGTCTATACAACTGAAGAAATCATTGAAAACATGCTCTTTAAGGTTCAGGATCTTGATCCTGCTGGTGTAGGGGCTCGAAATTTACAAGAGTGCTTAGTGCTACAATTATATAGGAAGCAGACCACTAAATCTGTCTCACTAGCTATTGAAATATTAGAGAAGGCTTTTGACCATTTTAGTAAAAAGCACTACAAAAAATTGATGGCCAAGTTTCATATCACTGAGGCTGAACTTAAGGAGGCTATTAATGAAATTGAACATCTTAATCCTAGACCCGGTGGGTCTTATTCCAGTAATACTAAGATAGTAGAGCACGTCGTTCCCGATTTTACAATTAGAATTGTAGACGGTGATCTCGAGTTGACACTTAATGGACGTAACGCTCCAGAACTTAAAGTGTCTAGAGATTATAGTAATATGCTCAAAGGATATAAAGAGTCTAAAGAGCGCACTAAAGCCCAAAAAGATGCAGTGCTATTTATCAAACAAAAATTAGATGCAGCTAAGTGGTTTATAGAAGCTATTATCCAGCGCCAGCAGACGCTATTTGTCACTATGAGTTCTATAATGAACTATCAAAGAGAGTACTTTCTCACGGGTGATGAGCGTACGCTACGACCTATGATTCTAAAAGATATTGCTACCGAGATTGGTATGGATGTATCAACAGTATCACGTGTTGCAAATAGTAAATATGTAGATACACCTTACGGAACAAAGCTTATAAAGGAATTCTTCTCTGAAAGTATGACAAATGATCAAGGTGAAGAGGTCTCAACCAGAGAAATCAAGAAAATCTTAGAGACTGTAATCGAAGAAGAAGATAAGCGTAAGCCACTCACAGATGATAAGCTTGCTGGCATATTGAAAGAAAAAGGCTACCCCATTGCCCGCAGAACAGTAGCAAAATATAGAGAACAACTCGAGCTCCCAGTGGCTCGGCTACGCAAGGAGATTTAATGAAATTTATAATTCGTAGCTTCTCTTATATTTTTCATCCGTTGTTTATGCCACTGGCAGGCGTGTTTTTCTACTTTTACATATCTCCACGCTTCTTTAATCCAGAATTTATATATTCCAAAGTGTTTGCGGCTATTATTATGACCGTTGTAATCCCGATTTTAAGCTATTTTATGCTTAAAAATCTGCAGCTTGTCACTTCTATACACTTAAAGAATATAAAAGAACGTAGATGGCCTCTACTTATGCAGATGCTTTTCACATTTATCCTCATCAAGTTGATATTCAAAGGATACGAAATTCCAGAACTGTACTTCTTCTTTGTTGGGATATTAGGGGCAAGTACGGGTGCATTTCTACTCGCTCTCTTGAAATTTAAAGCCAGTTTACATATGATAGGCCTCTCTGGAGTGTTAGTCTTTATGTTTGGGCTTAGCCTTCATTTTGGAATAAACATTTTACCGTGGATCGCAATCGGTATTGTCGCCTGTGGTGCCACCGCCACTTCGAGACTTGACGCAAAAGCGCACACGCCCGCAGAACTTCTTGTTGGACTATTAATAGGTGGAGCCTCGCAATTTATGGTATTTGGATATTGGTTATAACTGGTAGCCTTCTTACGCTTTCGCGAAAGCGTATATTATAAAAAATAGAAAATCAACCCTAGCTTGATCACCTGCAAGTCTACAGTTTCTCCATTGAGTTTAGCATTATCATTAAAAAGTGTACTTAACCCATAGTACCCCTTAAAATTGAATGCACCATACCCGAATGAAAGTGATGGACCGTATTGTAAGCGATTTAATTCAGGTACATCTGTTTGTACAACTTCATTATTCTCTTGTTGGAAAGTCGATTTGAAATGAAAAACATAACCTAATTGAATCCCCGCGTGAATACGCCAGAAGGAATATTTAGTAGGTGTAGATGTGCGCCATCTATACTCTAAAGGCATTTCTAGCCTATAGGTTGTAAACCTATTAACATCTTCATTAATAGTATTATCTATTATGGTAAATATTGAGACCTCATCTTGCGGACGTTCTCCTATAAATAGATTTTGATTATACGTGTCTATACCAATACCTAGACCTATTCCAAAAGCTTTGTTACGCCTTTTATTAATAGGTATATCTCTAATAAATCCGCCTTGAATACCGGCGCTTAATCCATTTTGGGAAAATTCTGCTGGCTGATTAGTCAATAGATTAAATGTAAGACCAATATAGACTTGATCCTCTCGATATAACGAATCAATTATAATTATATCAACATCTTCAGATTCCTGCGCCATAAGTGGGCATCCAAGTATAATACACAATAGACTAATAAGATATCTAGATTGACTCATTATGATAAAATTAAACTAATTAATCTAAGTATTTAAAACAAAAAACACCTTAGGGAGACCTAAGGTGTTTTTTACTAATTTAAAAATGATTTACTGCTTAACAGCATCATCTGTTTGTGTTGTGATATAAATTACTTTTAATAGATTGGCTTGTCTTAGCTCTTGCTTAACATCATAAACAAGTCCTGAGTTTGTCTCCTTATCTACTTTAAATGCTACCATCACACGATCTTTAAGCTCATCTCTGAGCTTTTCGCGTTCTTCTAGAATAGCAGGCTGTACTTCATTTACATCTACAAATTTATCACCTATTTGTATTTTACCTTCTGTACCAAACTGTTTATAACCTTCTCCTGGCTTCCCAGCAAAAATATAAACACTACGATCTTTTAGTAGCTTCTCAGTTTGATCTGCAGCAGGTAAAATCTGGGCTACTTTTACATCGTTTTTACGAAGTACTGTTGCCACCATAAAAAAGAATAATAACATGAATACAATATCTGGTAAAGATGCTGTATTTACTGCTGGTAATTCTTTTGCAGCGCCCTTTCTAAATTTTGACATATTCTTTATTCTTTTTAGTTATTAGGATCTACTTCAGAAAGCTTTTGAGGATACATATCTTTTATGATATCAAGTTTCTCCTCTGTTGCTTCTTCGTCACCTTTAAAAGTTCCTTCGTCTATCGACTTGCTTACTTCTGTATACTTCCATCCGTATAAACGTTGCGATTCTCTATCACGCAAGAAATTGTATGCGCCTACAAGTTCATTTTGAACAGTAATAAAAGATTCGTAAGAAGACTCACGCAAACTTTTTACTGTTACAATAGCCTTGTCAGGATTGTCTGATGAGCTTGGATCCCGCTCGCCTTGACAATAATCACAGTAACCTTCTTGACCATTTGGTATTCCCCCATTATCTAGGAAAGCGATAGCAGCTTCTTGAAGATCTTTCATCTCCATAGGCTTATCTTCTACCAAAAGTTCTTCTTCATTATTGATTATAACAACGAAGAGGTTTTTTTCTTTAATGATAGGAGGCTCCACATTTTCAGGTTGCTCTGGCGGTA
>CAWUIT010000243.1:0-4276 GCA_963922345.1 uncultured Dokdonia sp.
GTAATGGCAAAAAAAGTACTTTTTATAGATCGTGATGGGACTATAATTAAAGAAACAGCAGATGAGCAAATAGATGCTTTTGAAAAAATGATTTTCTATCCTAAATGTTTCACGTGGCTTGGTAAAATAGCACAAGAATTAGATTACGAGCTTGTGATGATTACAAATCAGGATGGTCTAGGTACAGATGCCTTTCCTGAAGATACATTCTGGCCTGTTCATAATTTTATAATGAAATCCTTTGGAAATGAAGGAGTGATTTTTGACAAGGTTTTTTTGGATAGAACCTTTCCTCACGAAAATAAAGATACGCGTAAACCAGGAACAGGTTTACTTACAAGTTATTTTTCTAATGAGTATGATCTTGAAAATTCTTTTGTTATAGGAGACCGACTTACAGATATGCAACTAGCAACCAATCTTGGAGCAAAAGGAATCTACATAAATGACAATACAAATCTGGGCACAGATGAAATTACAATTTCAGAAGATCAACTTAACAAGGATATAGCACTAGAGACAAATGATTGGGAGAAGATTTATGAGTTTTTAAAACTTAAAAGTCGTGTCAGCTCACTTACGCGTAAAACTAATGAAACAGACATACAGATTACTCTTAATCTCGATGGGACAGGAAAATCATCTATAGATACGGGAATAGCCTTTTTTGATCATATGCTAGATCAAATAGCCCGTCACGGTCAGATGGATCTGGATATACGTGTTAAAGGGGACCTTGAAGTAGATGAGCACCATACTATAGAAGATACAGCTATAGCTTTAGGAGAGGTATTCTCTAAGGCTTTAGGCGACAAGCTGGGCATAGAGCGTTATGGCTTCTGCTTACCTATGGATGATTGTCTAGCGCAGGTTGCCATAGACTTTGGTGGGAGAAACTGGCTTGTTTGGGATGCTCAATTTGATCGAGAGATGATCGGTAAGATGCCTACAGAGATGTTCTACCACTTCTTCAAATCATTTACAGATGGTGCAAAAGCAAATTTAAATATCAAGGCAGAAGGCACCAATGAACACCATAAAATTGAAGCCATATTTAAAGCCTTTGCAAAGGCTATAAAAGTAGCTGTCAAAAGAGATGCTAGTAAAATGATTTTGCCCTCAACAAAAGGAATGCTCTAATGAAGATTGTAATTATAAACTATGGAGCAGGGAATATACAAAGTATAAAATTTGCTATTGAGCGCCTAGGTCACAAGGCAGTTTTGAGTGACAATGAAGAAGAGATTCGTAAAGCAGATAAAGTGATTTTTCCAGGAGTAGGAGAGGCTAGTAGTGCTATGCATAAACTCAAGGAGACAGGGTTGGATACTGTTATTCCTACCTTAACACAACCCGTTCTAGGCATTTGTCTCGGTATGCAGCTTATGTGCAACTACACAGAAGAGGGCGATACAGAAGGGCTCAAAATATTTGATGTTCACGTAAAGCGCTTTGATAATAATGTAAAAGTGCCCCAGATACAATGGAATACGATATCAAATTTAAAATCACCATTATTTAAAGATGTAAAAGAGGATTCATTTATTTATATGGTCCACAGTTATTATGCCCCTTTAAGTGAACAAACGATCGCTTCAACTAGGTATGGTATTCCTTACAGTAGCGCTTTCGCGAAAGCAAATTTTTACGGAACTCAGTTTCACCCAGAAAAGTCAAGTAGTGTTGGGGAACAAATTTTAAAGAATTTTATAGCCTTATGAGAATTATACCAGCGATCGATATCATTGACGGAGCGTGTGTACGCCTGTCAAAAGGCGATTATACCACAAAAAAAATATACAACGAAAATCCACTAGAAGTCGCAAAGCAGTTTGAAGCGCATGGGATACAACATTTACATCTTGTCGATCTCGATGGAGCTAAGAGTAAGCATATTGTAAACCATAAAATTTTAGAACAAATAGCAACGCAAACTTCTTTAAAAGTAGATTTTGGAGGAGGTCTCAAAACTGATGAGGATCTTAAAATAGCATTCAATAGTGGCGCTTCACAAATCACAGGAGGAAGTATTGCAGTAAAAGATGAGGCAACTTTTAAATCCTGGCTTAGTAAGTACGGGAGTGATAAAATAATTCTAGGAGCTGATGCTCATCATAGAAAAGTCGCTATTTCTGGATGGTTAGAACATTCTGAAAATGATGTAGTAGACTTTATAAAATCGTATACTACAGAAGGTGTAACATATGTGATCTGTACAGATATAAGCAAAGATGGGATGTTAGAAGGTCCTAGCTTTAAATTATATGAGGAGATTTTAAATACGGTACCAGCTATTAAATTAATCGCCTCAGGAGGTATTTCTACATTTGAAGAGCTACCAAAATTAGCGACGCTCGGTTGTGAAGGTACTATAATAGGAAAAGCCATTTATGAGAATAGAATAAGCCTCAAAGAATTAGAAAATTATATAATAGAGACGTATTAGATATGGAAAATTCTTGGACTGATGATCTTAAAACAAATGCCATTTTTAGACTTGATGAAAATGTGCGAATGGTAAGTATTGCACTGTCTAAAATAGGTGAGGATGATATCTGGACTAAACAAAATAGAGTTCTCAATACAATAGGTAATCAATTATTACACATTTGTGGAAATATGACTCAGTATATAGTGTCAGGACTGGGAGGAGAAAAAGATACTCGTAATCGAAATCTAGAGTTCACAACCGAAGGAGGTCACTCTAATGATGAACTATTAAAAAAGTTGTTATTTACCACTCAAAAAGCAACCGAAATAATTAATGAAGCAACCGAAGATCAATTGACTAAAATGCATAAGGTGCAGGGCTTTAATCTTTCTGGAATTGGTCTTATTTTACACGCTGTAGAGCATTTTTCATATCATACAGGGCAGATAGCGTCACAAGTGAAGTTAATTATTGATGAGCCTCTAGGTTTTTATGCAGGATTAGATCTAGATACACTCAATGAGCCCGATGATGCTCAAACTATCGAGGGTCACGAGGATGATATAAAGTAATCTTTGCTTCTAGAATTAAGAGCTTTAAGGTTTTGCCGGCCTTATAAAATCTAGAATCTCTTTGCGCACTTGATCCTGATATAAGGAGTGACCCAAACCTTCTGTCTCTATATAGGTGCTCCCTTTCCAGTTTTTATGAATGGTTCTTGAAGCTGAGACAGGAGTTATTTTATCAAATTTATCGTGTATGATTAATGCAGGGAGTGATAATGCTTTCGCGAAAGCGGCACCAGAAAATTCTTTAAAATTATACCCAAACAATTTAACCACCAGCTTCTCCAGGGCATTCATCACTTTTTGATTAAGGCCCAGAATATCTTTATAATCCATCATAATCTCATAAAGCTCAGACGCTGAACCTAGTATTACTACAGATGTTAACCCTGTAGGCTTAAACTTGTATTGATGAAATACAGTTGCTAGCCCTCCTATGGAGTGACTGATGATATGCTCTGGATGGTATCTCGCTACCGCATCTTCTATAGCTTGGGCATATCTAGGAACGTTTAAAATTTTACCTGTAGAATAACCGTGAGCGGGTGCATCTATAGCATATATGTCGTAGTTTTCTTTCTGTAGGTCTTCTATAAGCCTAAACCAGCGATAGGTATTACTTTCCCACCCGTGAATGAGCAATATTTTCTTTCCCTCTCCTGGCCATCTGTATGCTTGTAGTGTGCAACTTCCAGAAGAAAGCGTTTCTAGTTTTGCTTTATTGAGATAGGGTATTTGCTCGCCTTCTGGTTTTCCTTTTCTAACGGTACAGAATATAATGAAAGCTCTTTGTGCGGCTGCCTTAGCATTAAATACGCTAAGTAGATTTAACTGACTTCCAATAAATCTTGGAGTAAATTTTTTAAGTAGTTTCTTCAAATCTTTTATTCTTCTCGATGAACTCGATCTGGTGAAAATGCAGGTGTACAGATGGCGATATACTCACACTCATCCTCAAAAGGATTGCTATATTGTACCCGGGTATTTTTTTCAATTCGAATACTTTGCCCAGAGGTTAGTATTATCTTTTCGTCATTTATAAGGAATTGTTTTTTCCCACGTATAATGTAGGTGATCTCATCAAATTCTGGTGTTTGAAACGGCTCGCTCCAGCCAGGAGGGGCAATCATATGTGCAACACTTATATTTTTTGTGCCATCTGTGGCTAAGCCCCAGTGTTCTTCAATAACCTTACCATCGGTGGTAGGTACAATAAAAGGTGATTTTTGAATTTTATAAGACATATCTTCTACCAGCTTATTTGTACATATTTAATCGG
>CAWUIT010000244.1:0-4272 GCA_963922345.1 uncultured Dokdonia sp.
ATTTTGCTAGCACTTACCTTCTGGCTTTCCAGCACTACGGCAACCATATTGCCTAACATTAATTTGAGTGCAAACTTTGGAACTTTAGGTAAAATGAGTGGCTTGTTTAATTGATCTGCCACAGCCTCTGTAAGTTCTTTATTTGTTACGGGATTAGGAGCTACTCCATTATAGATACCAGAGAGTTTATTTTTTAAGATATAGAAATAGATACCAGCCATATCTTCTATATGAATCCACGATTGCCATTGTTTTCCAGAACCTAATGGCGCTCCAGCTCCATATTTTATAGGTTGCATCAATTTTGGCAATGCTCCTTGTTCTTTATCAAGGATAACGCCAGTACGCACACGACTTGTTTTAATATCTAATCGCTGAAATTCCAATGCAGCTTTCTCCCACTCTTCTACTACTTCCCCGAGAAAACCTTTTGCATACTCAGGATACGACTCGTCATACGTTTTTGTAAGGGAGGATGGATATCCCCCTACAGCACTAGCAGATATAAAGTGCTTTATGGTGAGGGTATCATTGTTTTTACGCTTTCGCGAAAGCGCACTATAAATCAAACGTGCCGTTGTAATTCTACTCTCAAAAATGGCTTTCTTATTCTCTGGGGTCCATCGCTGGGCTATGGATGCTCCTGCGAGATGAATAATGGTTTCTACTCCGTCAAAACACGCTTCATCAAGTTCATCTGTCTTAGTATTCCAGTAAAAACCTTTGTAGCTAGGGGTATTTTTAATTTTATCTTTTGAGGTAGTGAGATAATGCACGATTATGTCATCATTATGACATAACTCAGTAAGCGCAGAACCTACTAAGCCCGTTGCTCCAGTGATCAATACTTTCATAGCAGTTTTTATTGATGAACTTTAAAAATACCACCAAGCCCTAGTTTTGCAGGCAAGATTTGTAAGAATTTAGGCATATTTTAACTTACTCCTTCCCCTCGACATATGCTTGCAGGTAGTTATATCTCTCCGTGAGTTTACCGTTTTTAGTCATTCTGGCTCTCTCGAGTATGCCCTCCTTATCACCATTAAAAAATGCGGGAATAACATACTTTAAAAACAGCTCACCAAAGCCTTCACTAGCATCTTTAGGCAATTCACAAGGGAGATTGTCTACCGCCATGACAGCGATCACTCCTTCTTTATTATAATCATCTTCCTTCTCAGACTGTGGGTTGTATCCATAAAAAGGATTTGCAATCGTACTCGGTTTTATAGTACTCGCCACGGGACCATCAATGTCGCAAGATATGTCTGCTATAAGATTAATTTTAAAATCACTACGCTTGGCATCTTCTCGAGTGAATAAATAAGGAGCCCCATCACCGTAAAAGTGACCTGCAATAAAATAATCTGTCACCTTAGCATACTTTAAAAAATCGCTCTCATATCCTGAAGGATCAGTGTAAAACTCTTGTTTTGAACCTTTAGTACCGTCAGTGCGCTTATTATACTCCAAGACATCTATAACACAATATACAGGGTTATCAAAACTGTTGTTGAGATAGTCGCTGTCTGACACCTCTGCAATGTTAAGGTGATCTAAGATTTCTTTGGCACCATTTGCTACCTTGCCACTACCAGATAGCAAAATTTTTATATTTGGAAGTTTAATTTTATCCAGTGCTTTTTTAACGGCCTCCAAATCTGCTAAGGTCTCTACCTTAGGAAGTTCAAAAAGACCATCTCTTAAACCTAATAGCCTAAAACCGTTATAAGCTCCTACTAAGCCCGCATAGCGCCCAAAACCGATGAGCCTTGCTCCATTAGATCTTGTAATAACCTCGTGATCATAGAGCTCAATATTTTTATCTAAAATAGCTTTTAGTAAATCTCGATTATAAGGTTGCTTTTTGATGGTGTGGCTAAAGAAAAAATACTTTTTATTAGGTATAAGGGCCTCCACTGGCACTTCCTTTACTCCTATCATCACATCTGCGTCCGACACATCTGCTTGCACATCAAAACCATTAATAGAATACGTCAAATCTGGAAAAATACGTATATCAGAACTTTCTACAACAAAGGAGGCTTCTTCAAATTGCTCCCTCGCTTCTGCAAGCTTTTCTGGGGAGAATACGACCCTCCTATCTGGTGGATTTTTTCGTTCTTTTATGATAGCAAATTTCATACGTTTCTTAGGTTATTTTGAAAAACTCTACAATTAAAATTCTAGCTATTATCAGCTTTATAATACGGTACAGCTTTTGCTTTTAATTAAGAACAAATATAAGGTTTAGTGTTATATTTGTTGTTCCGCTTTCGCGAAAGCGAATGTAACGTGAGGTTTTTGTTTTATGTGAAAATCGATCAAGATAAGTGGAAATAAACAGTACTGGGGTCGACTGGTTTTGACAGCAAGACCAATAGTATTGTAAGCGTGTCGAGCGCTGGGAAATAGCTCGTAAATCTCATTTTTCATCTTTTTTAAACGGCGAGAATAACTACGCCCTAGCAGCATAATCTGAATTATAGTAAGATGTGCCTCGGTCTGTAAGACAGACATGCAGGAAGTCACTCGAGAGCCTTGGTTTACGGCAATCGATATAGTGGCTTCGTAAAAGTAAACCTATCCCTTGTAGGGCTTTGATATGAGGGAGACATTTAATTGAAGATAAGGAGTGCGTTGGTCGTTTCTAACCGGCAATCTCACGAAAATCTAAATAGAAACTACACACGTAGAAAGCAGTAATATTGCTTGTTTGGACGAGGGTTCGAATCCCTCCGACTCCACTTCAAGAGAATTATCATAATTTTTATGATAATTCTCTTTTTTATTTCCTCTCATATCGTCCGATATACTTGCGATAGCAGAGAAAATAGAGTTCACTCTAAAAGTTCGAACTCTATGATTTTTGAAGTCATAGTAAATTCCCTCGGGGAACACCATATATTGCAATGCTCTTTTTGTTTCGATATTACCAGACTCCCACAATGACGGGAGATTCAAAGCGTAATCTATTGCTTTATCGACTGCCTTTCTAAGGTTCGAACTATTAAATTTGAAGTTTAGTTTTTTACTTTCAAATTCACGTTTTTCTAGCTCTAATTTCTGTTTAAATTTATCGTATTGCGGTTTAGTTATCTCTTCAAAAACAAATCGCTCTTCCAATCGTTCCAAACGCTTTTGAAGGTTTTCAATATCAGCTTCTACACGTTTAGCATCTTCTATACTTTCAGAATTCAACTCGATAAATTTGTCTGTAATGATTTCCTTTAATGGCTCTACAAGCTTTTTATCTCGTAGCTTGTAGTCATTTAAAAAGTCTATGAATGTCTGGTGTAGTTTTTTAGCGCTTCTATTTTCTTTACTGCCCTTCCTTCTATTTTTATAATAATACAGGTTTTTAGAACGCACTAAATATCCTGTGTAAGGCGTTTTACATTCAAGAGATTTGACAAATGATTTTAAAGGTAACTTTTCGTCTTCTGAGTTGTAAACTCTGTTATCTGGTCTTGTATAAAGAATGTTGTTAATCTTCAAAAACAACTCTTGATTTACCAGAGGTTGTTGTTTACCAATCACTATCTCGTCAGGAAGTAATGGACTAATTATTAACCCACAATAGAAAGGGTTTCTCAGATATTTACTAAAACTCTTTTCAGTTATTTTAAGTCCTTTCTTTTTAAACTTCCTGACGATTTTAGAATTAGCCAAACCAAGATTGGCTTTCATTAGAAAAGCCTTCCTCAATAGTTTACCTTGCTCGTTAATTATGTATTCAGGAGTTTTTCCATTACCAGGATTTAAGTTGGTATAGCCGAATGGTAACGGGCCGATGTAATACCCTTTTCTTATTTTTTCTTTCATACCAGAAACACACTTATCCCTTCTCAATTCATTGTCAAATTGAGAAAACATATAATATAAATTCTGCTGAAAGGATCCTGCGCTTGTAGAGGTATCTACTTCCTGTGTAGCAGATATGGTCACTATTCCCTGCTTTTTAAGCTGATCACTTATATAAGCGCCATTTGCTCCTGTTCTTGAAAACCTATCATAGGAATACACAATGATATAACCGATATCTTTTCTTCTCTTTACGTAAGTCAACATCTTTTGAAACTGTTTACGCTCATCACTTTTAGCAGATTCATAAGTGCCTCCAAAATACTCCAGCACTTCTATACCTTTCTTATATGCAAGCTCTTTGCAATATTTGAGCTGGGTTTCTAGACTAGCATTATTTTCAGCCTGCTCTTTGGTAGAAACACGTGTGTATATAACCGCTTTCCCATCTGTCTTAAACTGAATGGA
>CAWUIT010000245.1:0-4241 GCA_963922345.1 uncultured Dokdonia sp.
AGATACATATGTGCACCTGCAGAGTTTTTATTGAGTACGTTAGTCATAAGACAAACAATGTATTTCTTCCCGTTAGGCTGCTCTACAATGATGACAGAATTCATATAATTAAAAACATTTCCAGCATAGCTCTTACAATTAGGATCTTTCTCTCTATCACATTTGTAAAAGGAACCTGATTTAAAATAAACAGCAGCTTCGTCCAATCTGTTAGACTGTGCGTATCGTATACGTCTATCTGTCATATATAGCAAACGTTTCATTTCGAGTGAACTCTCCTCATCAATAACGTTACCTTGCTCTAAAGCTACAAGAAATTTCATAAGTCCCTCAGGAGTCCCTATACTTCCTCCTTGCCTACCCACATATCTCCCTGCTGGATTTGTAAACATTCCGCCCAGTCTCCAGTCATCTTCTGTAATACCTAACTCGCGCAATGGTTGATTTACCACTCTATTGGCTTGACTAGTAAGAGAGTCACGATCTGTCTCTACAAAATAATTTTCAGCCTGCTCCTCTGTTAGATCTGCATAGTCCCTACCAAAAGCGTCTAATAACATGGTCTCTCTATAAAGAACACTCGCTGCCCCATTATTACTTACAGAAACCATATGATCTGCCCACTCATACAAGGAAAATTCGTCACTAGCTACAACCTGACGCTTAGTGAGCTTATCCTTTTCAATATCGTAAATTGGGATGGTGTGATGATCCCCAGTTCCCCAGTATCTAGCCTTCACACGCTTATTGCACATAAGACCTGTACGTAACTTAAAATCGTCTGGATATGTTTCTGCAAGTTCATTAAAGAAGCCATTTAAAACAGCAATCTTACCTACACTTCCAGGTTGGTATCCCACATTTTCGCGGTGTGCTGCATAGCGCATATTTTCAGGATCTGTGATATCCATCACTGCAAGCGAGTAGTTTCCACTTGGAGTAATACGAGCAATGGCTCTGGCAAACTCGGGATCTTTTTGTAATAGTGTAGATAGAGAATCTTGCTTTCGCGAAAGCAAATTCAACTTTATATCGGCTAGTTTTAAGTAAGCTCCTTTTGGTATTCGTTTATTATCTATGCTATCTTTCTCCATTTTCTGAAGGCGATAGAGACGCTTGATGCCTGTACTGTCATATCCATCAATAGGATAGGTAAGTATGGCAAATAGCGTAGATAATGCTAGGATGGAAATGGTGATATATGTTTTCATTAGTTAACTGGTGCGTCAAGTGTTATTAAAAAGTCTTCGTTTATTTCTGGTGATATTGCCTCCAGATAGTCTGATGTTTTTGCCGTTTTATTTTCAACAAAAGGTCGTATCTGGAATAACCATAGTTTGTCATTTTCAAAGCCCAATTCTACATCGTAAGCGCCCTCATAATTTGATCTAGTCATCTCTGGTAATCGCTCACGAATGGCAGTGGCTATCTGTCTAATGTCTTCAATATTCTTTTCATTCAATATCTCTTGATCAAAGGTTGCTGTTTTTTGAGATACTCCTCCACTGGCAGGCAAGCGTATATAATCTGCCTGTCTTGCAGGAGATAATAGTCTATTACCTGTAGCTGTAACGAGTCTCGTTTCGGCAGCTTGACCATCTACGGCACCTCCTGCCCCACGGCTAAAGGCTATAGTCAAATCTTGATCTGTACCTACATTGATTCCCTTTGTAATCATCACGCCACTATAGTCAACATCTACAGAAGGAATGATTAATATAGACGGAAATACATTTTCTGGATTACTTAGATATTGCTGTCGCCATTTAAAACTGCGCTCTGTATAAGGCGATGCCCATACATCCTTAATCCCGGTAAGGATCTTATCTTCATCAAGGATATTAAATAAGGTTAAATTAAGGCCCGCTCCTGTAAATTCTTCAAGGTCTTCCATATTGGTATCACTTCTCAAGAAAACAGGTGTCCTCCCAATAGGGGATTTAAATACAGATCTAAAATCAGTGCGCAAATCATTTACAAAAGAAGCCTTTAGCGGCATTTTATGTATCGCTTCTCTCAACTTAGACAACTCTTGTAATTGAAACGTTTCTACCTCTTTTGATGATGCACCAGAAGATTTCATTGATTCCGCTTTCGCGAAAGCGTTATTTAAAAAGTTCCAATACGAGCCATCATAACCTGGCATACTTTGATCCATGTGATCTTTAAATATGCCAAATGGTATCACCAGCCCCTCAACTACTTGCTCGGGAAACATCTTCTTAAGCTGTCCCAGATTTGCCGCTTTAGGTCCTACGAGTTTTCCAGACGCGCTAGCATCAAGATCTCGCATATTAATTATCTCTTTGCGATCCAGCTGAATCTTTTCTACGGGAACGGTCACCTGACTTACAGATCGCTGCTTCTTTGTAAATAAGTCACGCTCTTCATCTGTGATTTCACTTTCACTTTTGATAATTACACTCCCCTTGTTTGATACTGCATAAAACACATTTTGTCCATTGTACTTGGCTAGATCTTGTAAGTTCTCTTGGGAGAGTGCCGCATTAGGGATTCCTAAATTTCGAGCTAAAAGCTGTACGTGAGATACCAGATTCCCTTCAGATACGGTCATAATTCCTGCTACCGGTTTTAAATCTGAGGGTGGTTTTTCAAAAACGTAGATTTTACGCGTATCTACTTCAACTCCCTCTGGAGAGCCTTCTATAACCACTAACTCCCCATAAGCATATCCTGGGTTTAAACCTCTTACGGATGATTGTCCTTCTATATCCATCACAGAATTCTCAAGACCCGAGTACTTTGCAATAAAAGCGCCAAGTATGCTTACACTTTCACCAAGATCCAGCGCCACAGATGAGCGTACGCGATCATCTATAAATCCATAGGCTTTGGGCTCGAACTGCGTATATCGATCTACTATATCTTGGTAATTTGCTTTTACCTGAGATGCACTCCACTCTACAAGACCCCTCGCTGTTGCTAGAAAATCGTTGAGTTGTTTTACACTTTTGTCATTGTGATAGCTATCTGCAAGGAGATAAGGCTCTACAGCTGCCCACTCACTAAGCTCAATAAGTCCTGTTCCCGTGGCAGCATACCCGAGCGTCTGTATTTTGTAAAGGAGTTCTTTAAGTGTTTCTGGCTCCCATTCTTGAGTTTTAAGTAAGAGAATATCTTCTAACTCATTCGAGAGATCTAACAGAGTAAGTCTATCACTACCTCGATTAAATGTGGTAATGTCTTGACGTATTAAGCATAACACATCAGCAATTTCTGGTACGAGTTTTTGCGCAGTAGCTTCTCGCTCGCTAGAGGCTAAAAATTGCGAAATACGCGCCGTCAATTCATTCTCGATTGACAACGTACTAAGTTGATTTTTAAGTTCCTTGAAATTTATAGGCGCATAAAAGGCTGTCATAGTCTCTTCTAATTGATCAAATTGCTTTTCTAAATCAGTAGTGAGATCATTTTTATTTTTTGACCTAAATTCTTGTACCATCTGGATATCACTCACGCTAGGTTTTCCGTGTATTTTAATACGGGCATCCATAAATTTTGGATACTCTTCGGCTAGTATTTTTGACTCACTACGCATACGCTGCGCAAGGTTACTATCTCCATCGTGAGGGATATCTCTTAAGGTCTGTCGTAGTAAATAATAATTTTGCTGTAAGCGTGTGTCGCTTCTAAGGAGCCACTCATAGAAGTCTACTCCCCACGCTTCTTCATCTTCAGACTGTATAGCACCGCGATAATATTGGGATTTACGTTGCACCCAACCATCATCTACACTTGCGAGATAGCGAGCTAGTTGATATTGCTTTATACGGCTATGGTTATTTTGGGCATCCCAGAAGTCTTGCTCATCTGTATGTGCTAGAATATCTGCAAAAAATAGATGATAGTTTTCTCCAAGTGCAATAAGATCATCACTATAACTGGCATGCTGGATCCCGCCTCCTATTTTGTCAGGACAGGGATCTTTTGCATCACGTCTTGATCCATCTTCACAAAACCATTCTATCTTTTTGTAAGGGCCGCGAGCATACTCTTTAAATGCAGTTATTTTCTTCTGTATGCTAGCAACGGGAAGCTCTTGTGCGGCTACCGAAGAAGAAATACAGACAAAAATTCCGAAGAAACAATTCAATAATTTTTTCAACATATAGATACTATTGTTAATTTATAACGAATGTAAGCCTGCGCTATGTACTAACCATACAGATTAACAAAATCGAGCGTATAATTAACTTTCCAGAAGATCTAATGGCTATTTA
>CAWUIT010000246.1:0-4229 GCA_963922345.1 uncultured Dokdonia sp.
ATTGTATTTTTACCTCCTAATCGTCCTCAAATTTTATGGGTAAAATAATTGCTATTGCAAACCAAAAAGGTGGTGTAGGCAAGACCACTACCTCTGTTAACCTAGCAGCATCGCTAGGTGTCTTAGAAAAAAAAGTTCTTCTTATAGACGCAGATCCGCAAGCCAATGCCACCTCTGGATTGGGCATCGATGTCGAGTCTGTAGAAATAGGGACTTATCAACTTTTGGAGCATACTAATACTGCAGAGCAAGCGATCGTTAAGACTTCATCGCCCAATTTAGATATCATACCTGCCCACATTGACCTTGTGGCAATAGAAATTGAACTTGTAGATAAGGAGTCTCGAGAGTACATGATGCAAAAGGCTATTGGACACTTAAGAGATCAATATGATTACATTTTAATAGACTGCGCCCCATCATTAGGCTTGCTAACACTCAATGCACTTACTGCTGCAGACGCTGTTATCATCCCTATCCAGTGTGAGTATTTTGCGCTAGAAGGACTTGGTAAACTTTTAAATACCATAAAAAGTGTTCAAAAAATCCATAATAAATCACTGGATATTGAAGGATTATTACTCACTATGTTTGATTCAAGACTAAGACTTTCTAACCAAGTTGTCGAGGAGGTGCAAAAGCACTTTAGTGAGATGGTGTTTGAGACAATCATCCAGCGTAATGTACGTTTAAGTGAGGCACCTAGTTATGGAGAGAGTATTATAAATTATGACGCTGGAAGTAAAGGCGCCACAAACTATTTAAGTCTCGCCCAAGAACTTATTACAAAAAACAATAGCTAATATGGCTAAAGCAACAAAAAAACAAGCACTCGGACGCGGACTTTCGGCCCTTTTGAAAGATCCAGAAAATGACATTAAAAGTGCAGACGATAAAAATGCAGATAAGGTTGTAGGCAACATTGTAGAGCTAGATCTCAAGGATATAGAAGTAAACCCGTTCCAGCCTCGTACAAGTTTTAATGAGGAGACCTTACGCGAGCTTGCATCCTCGATACGCGAGTTAGGTGTGATACAACCTATCACCGTGCGTAAGATGAGTTTTGGCAAGTATCAGCTAGTCTCTGGAGAGCGACGCTATCGTGCCTCAAAGCTTATAGGCAATGAGACTATACCTGCTTACATACGTATTGCAAATGATCAAGAAAGTCTCACCATGGCGCTGGTGGAAAATATCCAGCGACAAGATCTTGATCCTATAGAGATTGCCCTTTCCTATCAAAGACTTATTGATGAGATTAACCTAACGCAAGAGCAGATGAGTGATCGCGTGGGTAAAAACAGATCAACTATTACCAACTACTTGCGGCTTCTCAAACTGGACCCAATTGTACAAACTGGTATGCGTGACGGCTTCCTATCGATGGGGCACGGTCGAGCCCTCATAAACATTGGCAATTCTGAAGATCAACTTGATATCTACGAAAAAATACTTCAAGAAAAACTATCCGTAAGACAGACTGAAGCCTTAGTTAAGAACTATCACGCCTCTTCTACAGAAGGTACATCACAAGAAGATGAAACTCCTAAGCATATAAGAAAAGGAACTAAAGAATTTGCCGAGTATTTTGGAGCAAAAGTCTCTATTAAAGTGGCAAAAAACGGTCGTGGCAAAATCACCATACCCTTCTCTTCAGAAGAAGATTTCAATCGCTTACAGAAACTTATTAAAGGTGCAAAGTAGCAAACAGCTCTTATTTATTTGCTTTTTACTTTTGTACGCTTCCGCGAAAGCGCAAGAAGATACGCCATCTGATGTTATCCTAGACGCAAATGAAGTTGAAGGCGTAAGTACTAAAGAAGAATACGATCCCTTAAGACCGGCGAAAGCTGCTTTCTATGGAGCCGTATTACCTGGTTTAGGTCAGGTTTACAATAAAGATTACTGGAAGTTGCCCCTGGTTTACGGAGCATTGGGATCAAGTATTTATGCGGTTTCTTTTAACTCAGATCAAGCAGAACGGTTTAGAACCGCTTTTAAACAGCGGCTAGCAGGAAGATTAGATGAGTTTACAGAAGTAAATGAAGATGGCACGACCACTCAAGTATTTTCTAATGACGCGTTACTCAATGGTCAAGAACAGTTTAGAAGAAGGCGGGATCTCTTTATACTAGTATCTGCTGGTGTGTATGTATTGCAAATTATAGAGGCCAATGTGGATGCGCATCTATCACAGTATGATGTAGATGATGATCTAACCTTTGGACCCGCATTGTATTATGACGATTTGGGTCAAACTATGAACTACGGACTTACTTTAAATTTTAAATTTTAAAATGAAGATTGCTTTACTCGGTTATGGTAAAATGGGGCAAACTATTGAAAAGATAGCGCAAGAAAGAGGCCATCAAATAGTCGCTCGCGTAAGCTCTGAAGAAACATTTACGTTAGATAATGCAGATGTTGCTATAGATTTTAGTAGACCAGATAGTGCGGTTTCTAATATCACTAGATGCTTTGAAGCAAATATCCCTGTAGTTTCTGGCACAACAGGATGGCTAGATCACTATGAGGAGGTAAAACAAATATGTCTTGATCAAAATGGCGCTTTTATCTATGCTTCAAACTTTAGTGTGGGTGTAAATTTATTTTTTGAAATGAATGAAAAGCTAGCTCAAATTATGGCTCCACATCAATTGTACAAGGTTGGAATGACAGAAATTCACCATACTCAAAAACTAGATGCTCCAAGTGGCACTGCAATAACACTTGCAGAAGGAATAATTAAAAACTCGGACTATCAAAATTATCAGTTAGCTGATGGCGAGGTAACGCAAGATGGTATCCCTATTGTTGCAAAACGTCAAGGAGAAGTGCCGGGCACTCACATTGTTGAATATAAGAGTGAAATAGATACCATTACACTACAGCACGAGGCGCATTCAAGAAAAGGGTTTGCTCTGGGTGCAGTTGTTGCTGCAGAGTGGCTCATTAATAAAACTGGGATATTTACAATGCGTGATGTTTTAGGTCTCAACTCGTAACAATGGTACTCAAACTAAGACTGATTAAAAGGTGATTTTTACCTTACTATATAATAATGAAGTATCAACCTAAGGGTTGAATAACAAGCCCAATTTGGGAATAATATTATAACAATGACATTAATACAGTGGTTTATATTTTTTCTTATTATCCAAGTGATCCATTTTGCTGGAACTTGGAAACTTTATATTAGAGCAGGCCGTAAGGCTTGGGAGGCTGCAGTACCTGTGTACAACGCTGTGGTACTTATGAGTATAATTAATAGACCAAAATGGTGGACTATTTTACTCTTTGTACCTATTGTAAACCTTATTATGTTTCCGGTAGTCTGGGTTGAAACTGCACGCTCTTTTGGATTTAATAGCTTTAAAGATACAGCACTTACAGTATTAACAGGGGGTCTATATCTCTTTTATATCAACTATGCAACAGATGCTGCTCATAAGCCTAAACGTGATATAAACCCTAAATCGTCAAGTGGCGAGTGGACGAGCTCTTTACTATTTGCTATAGTCGCTGCGACTATTGTCCATACCTATTTTATGCAACCTTTTGTGATTCCTACATCATCACTAGAGAAGTCACTGTTAGTAGGAGATTGGTTATTTGTAAGTAAATTTCATTATGGCGCAAGAACTCCGATTACCACAGTAGCAATGCCTATGCTACACGATACCATTTACGGTACAAAAACAAAAAGTTATTTATCAGAACCACAACTTCCCTACTTTAGACTTCCAGGTTTTCAAGATATAAAGCGTAATGATATTGTAGTTTTTAGCTGGCCAGTAGATACACTCGTAGATATCACACCAGGTAGTATGCGAGGGAGTGTACGCAAACCTATTGATAAGAAATCTAACTATGTTAAAAGAGCTGTAGGAGTACCGGGTGATTCTCTTGAGGTACGTAATGGTTATGTGTACATCAATGGAGAGCAAAATGACCTACCAGACAGAGCGAGGATACAATTTAGCTATGAGATCGTTTCTAAAGATCTCTTAGTTAAACGTGCGACAGATGCAAATGGAAATTATGTTTACCCGACAGATCTTGTTAATAGCCGTTACGAGATTTCAGACATCTACCTATCTGGAGTGCAAGGAGATAACGGACCTTACGTTCATACTGCGCAAGCTAGTCAAGCTGCGATCGAAAAGCTTAAGAACAACTCAAATATTATAAGTATTGAGCGCAAAACATTTGCTCCAGTAGAAAATAAC
>CAWUIT010000247.1:0-4222 GCA_963922345.1 uncultured Dokdonia sp.
TTTAATAAACTAAATGTCGTAATCAAACCCATAAGACCAAAAAAATGATCGCCGTGTAGATGGGAGATAAAAATATGCTTAATTCTAACAAATTTAGTTTTACTCTTTCGAAGTGCTATTTGAGTTCCCTCGCCACAATCTATTAGGAATAAATGGTTTCTTATCTCAAGAACTTGGGCTGTAGGATTTTTAAAAGCACCAGGTGCTGCAGCATAGCAACCTAAGATAGTAAGATGTAGATTGCTGGACATACAGTTAAAATCCGAGATCTCTCTCTATCTCTTCCATCTCAATAACATCTTGCGCTTCTTGAATGGTAGGTACTACAATCATCTCATCAGGTATAAGATCGTAGTTGATACCTTTATTTACGATAACATAAGACTTCTTATCTGCTCTTTGATAATTAGATAACTTAATAAACTGCACTAGCTCCTCAAGGGTTAAAGACTCATATTTGAGGAGATCAATGATAAGGTGTTTTTGATCGTAATATTTTGGGACAATAAGCTCAAGATGCATTGCAAAGTCCCTTACATCATCACGTTCATCAGCCAGAATAGTATAGTTAGGCTTTTCTGTAACTTTCATTATTGTTTAATTTTTGATGCTAATAGGTATATAACTGCCATCCTTATTGCAACACCATTTTGTACTTGGTCTAATATTATGGCGTGCTCAGAGTCTGCTACATCACTGGTGATTTCTACACCTCGATTAATGGGACCAGGGTGCATGATCACAATTTCCTTATCTAATGAATCGAGTAACTGTTTATTTACTCCGTATTGCTGTGTATACTCTCGTGTACTTGGAAAGTAGCTTATATCCATACGTTCATTTTGTACTCTCAGCATATTTGCCACGTCACACCACTCTAATGCTTTTCTTAGATCTAATTCTACTTCGAGTCCTAGGGATTCAATATACTTAGGCATCAATGTTTTTGGACCACACACTTTTACATTTGCTCCTTGCAATTTGAGCGCATAGATGTTTGAGAGTGCTACACGACTATGTAAAATATCACCTACGATCACTACATTTTTACCCGCTACATCACCTAGTCGTTCTCTTATGGAATAGCTATCTAATAAGGCCTGCGTAGGATGCTCGTGTGCACCATCACCGGCATTTACTATACTTGCGTTAATATGTTTGGATAAGAAAACACCCGCACCAGGATTAGGGTGACGCATAACAACCATATCTACCTTCATAGATAAAATGTTATTTACGGTATCTATAAGCGTTTCTCCTTTTGTAACTGAAGATGCAGCTGCCGAAAAATTAATAACGTCTGCACTTAGACGCTTTTCTGCGAGTTCAAAAGAGAGTTTAGTACGAGTACTATTTTCAAAAAACAAATTGGCAATCGTAATATCACGTAACGAAGGAACTTTTTTAATAGGTCTGTTTATGACCTCCTTAAAATGATCTGCCGTATTAAAAATGAGCTCAATATCTGCCTCGTTAATATATTTTATGCCCAGTAAATGGTTTACACTCAATTCACTCATACTAATTAACTTTTAACGAGATATACTGCATCTTCTCCATCGTTTTCTTCCCAACAAACTTTTACTTTTTCATTATTTATAGCGTCAACTTGTCTTCCTTTATAATCTGGTTGAATGGGTAAATGCCTAGAAAATCGCCTATCTATGAGACATAATAGCTCTACCTCTTCTGGTCTTCCAAAACTTTGCACCGCTGTTAACGCTGCGTTGATACTTCTGCCTGTATATAAAACATCATCAATAAAAACTACTTTCTTTGCTTCTACAACAAAGTCAATTTTTGTTTTATTGGCTTCTAGTGTCTTTTCACTACGTCTAAAGTCATCTCTGTAAAAGGTGATATCTAGATACCCTAATTTTACGGCTGGTACGTCATAATCTGATATAAGCAGTGACTTGATACGTTCGGCAAGATAAATGCCTCTGGGCTGTATCCCAATGAGTACTGTATTTGTAAAGTCTGTATGATTTTCAATAAGTTGACAAGCCAGACGATTGAGAATTATGTGTATCTCTGTCGCATTAAGAAGTACTTTTTGGCTCATAGTGTTTTCCGAAGATCTGTTCGGGATACAAAGTTACATAATTATAGGGATTGGAGATAAGGTTTGTTACGCTTTCGCGAAAGCGTAATCTGTAATATGCTTAACTACAAAATAAAAAGCACCGCCGTGTGGCAGTGCTTTCCCCATTTATATAATTATTAATTAAATAATAACTACAATATTTTAATGAGTTTATATAATCAAGATATTAGAATCCAGCCTGAAGTACTACAGATCCGTTTCCATTTCCTGTTTGAGAAACTGTACTAGTGTTTCCAGTTCCTACTTGGCCTACTAAAGAATTATTTGCTTCTCCTTGTTGTAAAACAGTTGATGCGTTACCAGTTCCCATCTGACCAGTTATGGCGATGTTAGAATTACCACCTTGAGTAATGGTAGAAAGGTTTTCATTACCAAATTGACCAGTTACAGATAAGTTGTTATTACCATTGATTGTAGTAAAGCCGTCGTTATCATTTCCAAACTGTCCAATTACAGCAGTATTGTTATCTCCTTTAATATACACACCATCTCCAGGTAGAAAATCATCACTATCATTGTTACGGTCTCCAGACTGTGTAAATAATACAGTATTATTATTTCCTCCATCAATATCAGTAAGTGCGCTGTTATCATCACCTACTTGAGATATTGTCACATCATTTGAGTTTCCTAAAACTTCTGTAACAGCATTGTTACGATCTCCTATTTGCTCGATCATGGTAGTGTTTGTATCACCATTAATACGAAGGATAGATCTGTTAGAATCTCCGTCTTGTAATAATGAAGAGTTGTTACCATCACCTACTTGACTTCCTAAAGAGGTATTCAAGTTACCTTCTACTCTAGCAAAGTTGTTGTTGTCATTACCAGTCTGTACTAATCTCGTACTGTTGTTATCTCCAGTAACATTAATTCCATCTCCAGGAAGAAAATCATCTCCTGCATTGTTACGATCTCCGTTTTGTGTGAAATCTATATCATTAGAATCTCCGTTAACATCTACTAAAGCACTGTTATCATCTCCAGTTTGAGAAACTACAGCGTCATTAGAATCTCCAAAAATCTCAGTAACAATATTGTTGTCATTACCTAACTGATCAAGGTCTGTAACGTTTGAATCTCCGTTAATACGCAAGATAGAACGGTTGTCATCTCCTACTTGGTCAAGATCAGAATTGTTATCATCTCCTACTTGTCTTGAGAATGAAAGGTTATCATCTCCAGTTACCGTTGCAAAACTATTGTTGTCATTTCCGGACTGTACAATTTCTGTTTTGTTATCATTACCGTCTATGTTGATTCCCTCACCAGGTAAAAAATCATCTGCAGCGTTGTTACCATTACCCATTTGAGTAAAATCTACATCGTTACGATCTCCTCTTACAGAATTTAAAGCACTGTTATCGTCTCCAGACTGTATAACATTAGTATTGTTGCTTGAACCTACAACCTCTACAACTGTATTGTTGCTGTCTCCAGTTTGCTCTACGTTGTTTAAATTACTATCACCAAAGAATCTAGTGATTGCTCTGTTATCATCTCCTGTCTGGCGGATTTCTGAGTCATTTAAGTCACCACTCTGCAAGAGTGAAGCTACATTCTCATCACCATCTTGTACGATAAGGTTCTCATTGTCATCGCCTCTCTGTTCTGCAGTCGCTGTGTTATCGTCAGATAACTGTCCTGAAGTTGCAGAGTATTGATTAATTACAGATTTGTTTCCATTACCATCTTGAATTAAGCTAGCTTCATTGCCGCTACCTAAACGAGTTACAGCACCATTGCTTGAAACTTGTCCTTGATTAATTCTAGAAGATTGGTTACTTCCGGTTTGAAGTACAGTAAGAGTGTTCTCATCTCCACCTTGACTGTTTTTGTTGTTGTTGTTTCTTCCCAATGAAACAACTGCAGCAGCGTTATCGTCTCCCTTAGTAACAAGCTGGTTGTTATTAATGGAACCTACTTGTAAAACTCCAGAAACATTTCTGTCTCCTACCTGCTCTACACTACTTTCATTGTCTTGAGCTACCATCGTCGTTGCAAAAACGAGCGCAGCAGCACTGATCATAATTTTTTTCATAATGTCAAAAATTGATTAATAATTAATTAAATGGTTAATAAATACAGCATCACGACCTTAGGTCATAATATCTT
>CAWUIT010000248.1:0-4222 GCA_963922345.1 uncultured Dokdonia sp.
AGGTCTTGCGCTTTCGCGAAAGCGAATACCAGAAAAAGTGGTAAGATCAAAATAACACGCTGCTTCATAAAGTCATTTCTTCTAGATAAAAATAATCATAAGACTTTGCAATATTAGTATGTATGCTTTCAAAAAACCTTAGTTATTATATAATTTTTAGATTTTGAGCTATTGCATCACTTTTAAGTGGATAACGTTACTATTTTTAAAGTGCAGGCCTTAAATTTACAGATGTAGTGCGTAACAATTTAGAACTATTGCGACCTACCTTCAAACATTAACTTTTAAAAACTAATATGAGAAAGACAATTTATGCTTTAGCGGCCTTTATGTTGTGTGGCTCTGCTCTCACAGCTCAAGAGGTAAGCTTTGAAGAGTATGATCTTGACAATGGAATGCACGTAATCCTTCATCAAGATAACACTGCACCTGTGGTTACAACATCTGTAATGTACCATGTAGGGGCAAAAGATGAAGATCCTAATAAAACGGGTTTTGCACACTTTTTTGAGCACCTGCTCTTTGAAGGAACGGAAAATATAGATCGAGGTGAGTGGTTTAAAATAGTATCTTCAAATGGAGGTGCAAATAATGCAAATACGACACAAGATCGTACCTATTACTACGAAGTCTTTCCGTCTAATAATTTAGAGCTTGGATTATGGATGGAGTCAGAACGTTTGTTACATCCTATTATTAATCAAATAGGAGTAGATACTCAAAAGGAAGTTGTTCAAGAGGAGAAGAGGTTACGTGTAGATAATCAACCATATGGACGTTTCCAGGAAGTGATAGGTAAAATGTTATTTAAAAAGCATCCTTACCGATGGACTACCATTGGTTCATTAGATCACCTAGCTAGTGCGACGTTAGAAGATTTTCAAAAATTTAGTGATACCTATTACGTTCCCAACAACGCAGTGCTAGTTGTAGCTGGTGATATTGATATTGCCGAGACTAAGCAAATGATCGATACATATTTTGCTCCTATACCAAAAGGGAAAGAAATTGAACGTCAAACATTTGTAGAGGATCCTGTGGTACCTACAAGAGAAACGTTCTATGATCCTAATATTCAAATTCCAGCTATCTTTCTAGCTTATAGAACTCCAGCTCAAACTGAGAAGGATGCCTATGTGCTAGATATGGTATCTTCTGTTTTAAGCGATGGTAAAAGTTCACGACTTTACAAGAAACTTGTAGACGAAAAAAAGAAAGCCTTACAGGTATTTGCTTTTAGCGGTGCACAAGAAGATTATGGATCTTACTTAATAGGAGCTTTACCACTAGGTGATAATTCCTTAGATGATCTTATTTCTGAGATGGATGAAGAAATTGTAAAACTTCAAACAGAACTTATTTCTGAAAGAGATTATCAAAAACTTCAAAATAAGTTTGAAAACCGCTTTGTAAACTCAAATAGTAGCGTAGAAGGTATTGCAAGCTCACTTGCAACTAATTATATGCTCTACGATGACACTAATCTTATCAATACTGAGATTGATATATACAGATCAATCACTAGAGAAGATATAATGGCAGCGGCGCAAAAGTATCTCAAAGAGAATGAGCGCGTTATTTTAGAATACTTACCAGAATCTGAAAAAGAAAATTAATGAAAAAGCATATTATAATTGGTGCATTCTTATTGCTAGCTACAGCTAGTTATGCACAAGTAGATAGAAGTAAACAACCAGAACCAGGTCCTGCACCTGAGATTAATCTAAAGGATCCAACAACCTTTGATTTAAAGAATGGTTTAAAGGTGATGGTAGTAGAAAATAAAAAACTACCACGAGTTTCAATACAACTTACTATAGATAACCCACTTATAGTCGAGGGTGATAAAGCTGGAGTTGCTGCGCTTACGTCGTCAATGCTAGGTAAAGGATCTAAGAGTATTGAAAAAGACGTATTTGAGGAGGAGGTAGACTACCTTGGAGCAAACATAAGCTTTGGTTCTCAGAGCGCTTTTGCGAGCGGACTGTCAAAATATTTTGAACGCTTAATAGAACTTACTGCAGATGCTGGTATTAATCCTAACTTCACGCAAGAAGAATTTGAAGCAGAAAAAGAGCGTCTTATCGAAGGTTTGAAGTCTAATGAGAAGAGTGTGAGTGCGATAGCAAGTCGTGTACAGAATGCACTTGCTTATGGAGCAGATCACCCTTACGGTGAGTTTACTACTGAGGAAACAGTAAACAATGTCACTCTTGACGATGTTAAGAAATTTCACTCAGATTACTTTAGACCTAATAATGGCTACCTTATTATCATAGGTGATGTTGATTTTGATAATGTAAAGAAGGTCGTAAAGGCAAACTTTAAAAATTGGGAGAAAGGTACAATTCCAGAAACACCATTTTCAGAAAAGCAAAATGCTGGTACTACGGAGATAAACTTTGTTAATATGGACAACGCTGTGCAGTCAGAAATTGCTGTGCAAAATACTGTTGATCTCAAAATGACAGACGAGGATTATTTTCCTACGCTTATTGCAAATAACATCTTAGGTGGTGGAGGTGAGGCCCGTTTATTCAATAATCTTAGAGAAGATAAGGGATATACCTATGGATCTTACTCAAGCATAGGTTCTAATGAAAAAACGGTATCACGTTTCCGTGCTACAGCTAGTGTACGTAATATGGTTACAGATAGCTCTGTTGTTGAGATTGTAAAAGAAATTAACCGTATAGGTTCTGAACCAGTATCTGCAGAGGAACTTGCGAATGCAAAAGCAAAGTATACAGGTAGATTTGTCCTTGCATTAGAGCGACCACAAACCATTGCAAACTACGCTTACAATATTGAAAGTAAGGGATTACCTAAAGATTTTTATAAAAACTATTTGGCAAATATTGATAAAGTTTCTCAAGAAGATGTTCAAGAGGCAGCAAATAAATACTTTAAAGGCGAGAATGCGAGAATAGTAGTTACAGGTAAAGGGAGCGAGGTAATTGATAATCTTACAAACGTAACGCTTAACGGAAAGAAAATTCCCGTAAAGTATTATGATGTATATGGTAAGGCTATCGCAAAGCCAGAATTTAAAAAAGAACTTCCAGCAGATCTTACCGTAAATAAAGTATTGCAATCTTATATTGATGCTATAGGTGGCAGTGAGAAGCTAGATGCTGTAAATTCAGTATTTATTAAGGCACAAGGATCTATACAAGGGATGACACTCGATCTAGAACTTAAGAAAACGGTTAATGACCAGTTTATGCAAAATATAATGATGGCTGGTAATTCAATGTCTAAGCAAGTGCTAGATGGTGAGACTGCCTATGTAGTACAGCAGGGACAGCGTGTCGATTTAGAAGGAGATGATTTAAACAAGGTTAAGGCAGAGTCTTCACCATTTCCAGAAGTAAACTGGTTAAGCGGTGGAGCCACGCTTGAAGGAATGGAGAAAGTAGATGGAGAAGATGCGTATGTGATCAAAGTAGGAGACGGCAAAATGATTTATTACAGTGCCGATACAGGACTTAAGTTGCAAGAGGTAGCTGTAAATGAAGTACAAGGAAATACAATAAAGACCACTACAGCTTATAGCAAGTATCAAGATGTAGGAGGTATCAAATTTCCATTTATGATCAGTCAGTCTTTTGGGCCTCAGTCCATAGATTTTAATGTCACAGAGATTAAAGTAAACGAAGGCATCACAGATGCAGATTTTGATTAATCACCAGTCATAGAATTTTAAAAAGGTCGGCATTAGCTGACCTTTTTTTTTGCTTTCGCGAAAGCGGATATACCCTATCTCATAATTTATAATTTATATAATTGAAATAAAATGTATACTACAATTTGAGAATTGTTAAGATGTGATACAAGATGATACCAATGATTGCGGTATTCCAAAAACGTAGATCTACTCATACTTAATGCTCACGATTTCCGTACATTTAATACAAAATATAGAGATGTCCAGAGAACCGAAAATAGAACGTTTTGTAGCTAATGTAAAATCCAAGTATGAGGTTTATAATGGTATTTTTATGACCCTTCCCTTTGATGGTATTTCAAACACGGGAGTCTTACTACCTCTATTTCACTCAATATGTAAAGCGGGATATGCAGATAATAAAAACCCAACGGAGATTATTGAGTATTTTTTTGAGCGCTATATGCGTGATGCAAGTGTAAAAGAGCGTGAAGATTTACTATTTAAATTTATTCAATACATAGAGCGCCAGGTAGTATTGTTTGATGCTATTGA
>CAWUIT010000249.1:0-4222 GCA_963922345.1 uncultured Dokdonia sp.
CTTTTATAAGTTTTTTACTGAGATGCATAAGTAAGTTTACGCTTTCGCGAAAGCGGAGAATGAAAACCACATTTCGATCAATTGTTTTAAAACAGATAATTTCTAAGTAAAATAATATGCTCTTGACTCAAGAATATAAGGAACAATGGTCGACCCAGAGTAAGATTTTCTTTAGGTTTAGCTCTCTCTATTTTACTATCTATATACTCTTCATGTTTTTAGGCAGTAGTCTCTTTGAAGGCATATTTGCTTGGGTGGGGAGATCGATTTTAAAAGTTGAAGGTAAGCTTGAATACTTCCTTACTGGAAGTGGAGATACCACTATGGCCTATATAAGTCTATTTGTGCAAGGCATTATGGCAATGTTAGGTACATTGATCTGGACAGTTATAGATAGAAAAAGAAAATCTTACAATAAGCTATTCTACTGGTTTTTAGTGTTGCTACGTATCTTCCTTATCTTTTTTTTATTGAGTTATGGTTTTGCAAAAATCTATAAGTCCCAATTTCCTAATCCTTCGCTTATAAGACTATTACAACCCATAGGGGAAATGTCACCTATGGGTCTTGCTTGGACTTATATGGGCCACAGCGAGTATTTTAACTTAGTGGTAGGCTTCATTGAAGCGCTTGGAGGGTTATTACTCATCCCTCGTCGCACACAAACCTTAGGTGCTCTTATAGCGGCTGGGGTATTATTGCAAATTTTTTTGATGAATATGTTTTATGACATACCTGTCAAAATATTTTCATTGCATTTACTACTCATGGCTCTTTTTATATTTAGCCTTGACGCAAAAAGATTTCTCAACGTTTTTGTTTATAATAAAACCACGCCTAGGTATAATTTTTACAATCCGATAAATGACAAGGAATATCATAAGATTATTTTCTGGTTTAAAACAGCTTCTATTTTTATCCTTGTTGGAATTATGGCCTATCAAGGCTATAATAACGAACGGAGTGATTATGGGGACAAACGTTCAAAACCTGCTTTGTACGGTATTTGGGAGGTTACACATTTTATAAAAAATGGTGATACGCTCCCTCCACTTTTAACAGATTCAAAAAGATGGCATTATCTTGTTATAGATTGGAAGGACCGAGCT
Organism: uncultured Dokdonia sp.; assembly: GCA_963922345.1. GTDB lineage: Bacteria > Bacteroidota > Bacteroidia > Flavobacteriales > Flavobacteriaceae > Dokdonia. The sequence continues at coordinate 1,110 of CAWUIT010000249.1, forward strand.
GTAATAAAATATATGGATGGCCAGAAAGAATACATAGATTTCAAAATTGATAGTACTCTTACCGTAGCTAGCCTTAGAAAGCCCGGTGAAAATAAAGTAGAAAAGTTCATCATTTCTAAGGAAGATAGCCTCCTAACGTTGCGAGGCCAGCTCTATTTAAACGACTATACAATTGACCTCAAGAAAAAAGATTTATCAAAAATTGAGTTACTTAGTAGAGGGTATCACTGGATTAATGAATATCCTTATAATCGATAAAATTAATCGGCATCTTTCTTGATGCTCAAACAGAATCTATTAACTAATTATATAATAATACTATGATAAAGAAGTATATATTAACCACTTGTTTTTTTTTTAGTGTAATCTTTGTTTATGGTCAAGGCATATCTTCTACAAAGGATTATAGAAGAGACAAAGGTGGAGAGTTTAACCTCTCAGAATTTAAAGGGTCTCAATACTTAAATGATCAATTCATTAAAAGTATAGTGATTGATGACTTAACCGATAAAGATTTATCTCTCTACTTGAGATATGATGCTTATAATGATGTATTTGAGAGAAAAAGCTCATTGCAAAGTTCTGCATCTACTTTTCTAAAAAAAATATTTGGCACCAGAGTTTTATATGGTAATAGAGAGTTTGTATACTCTAACTATAAGGATGACACAGAAAAACTTGTATCAGGCTATATCGAAAGCCTAGGGAATTATAGTGACAAAATATTTTACGCAGTACATAAAAAAGACCTTGTTCTCCCAGAGAAAGCTCCCAATCCTCAAGTAAAAGATAGAGCTGGTAGAATTAGAGATCGTATGTATTATTTAATGAAAGATTCAAGAGGTTTTAAAGAAGTAGATATCAATAGGAGAAAAATTTATGACTATTTCCCTTCTGAAAAAAGGAATGTTATAAAAAGTCTATTAAAAGAAAAGAAATATAAGTTTAAGAATTCTGGAGAATTAAAATCTTTTATTGAAGAGCTTTCTATAAAAAAGTAATTGATAAGAAATTACATATTAGCTCCATCTTCAACATTATTTAAATTAGTCTACGGCTATTTAATTGTAAGGTTTTCTGAAAACACTACTAGCGTATCAGTACCATCTCCCGTTAGTCTCTTGACAAAGATTTCAATATAGTCGCCTGTATCTAATTGTACAACCGTGTTTAAAGAAATAGACTGAACTTGAGTATTATTTTCAATAAGTACGAGTGAGTCACTGTCCTCGACTACCACTCCATTCTTTGCAATTAAAAAGCTATAAAAATTTCCAGCTGCATTTATTACTCGAACTGACAGTGAAGCATTAATTTGAAATCCTCGCAATTTATTTCCCTCATATACGAGTCTATTATTGCCCCCTGTTGCAGAAAATCTAAAAAGCTCCGTATTATCAAATGTAGAAGAAGATCCTTGAACCTCTACTTCATTATCATTGCTAATCGATTGCGCAAAACCAGATGTTAATGATGACGTACTATAAAAGTTACCTGTAGCTTGAAAATCTACCTCTAATGGAATTCCAGAACAGTTAACATTCCATTGACTAGTAAAATTATACCCCTCGTAAGAGCCAATCGTATAGGGGTCTATCATAAGTCCATCACCTACAAAACTAAGTGTAGATAGGGTGGCATCATTATTAATTATAGGGTTGTTACTTACATCTATGCCTGTTTCACCTGCGTCTGCAATGATACGCCCGTTTGTAAGTTGTAAGTTGTCAAAGGTCCCGTTTAACGTGAGAAACGTTCCAGAGTTCGAGACAGTCCAAAAAGTATTTGTCATAAAAAATGAGGCTACATCTTTTACTATAAAGCCTCCATTATTATCTAAAAATTGACCTAGACCTATATAAACCGTTCCTACACCATCAATAGTTCCCACATTGCTAGCATTAGTAAATGCGCAATCCGTTATAAATAGTACATCTGTAGCACCGCCATTTATATCTAAAATTTCAGATCCATTACCCGCAAGACTTAAATCTCTTATAGTTCCACCAGTACTACTCTGGATGAGAGTTTGTCCAGAAGCGTTAAATACAATATCCTCAAAACCATCTCGACCTTTGAGGGTCGCATTGTTTAAATCTATAGGAAATGCAAGGGGTATTATACCATTTATTTCATATAGAAAATCTGATTGCAATAAGTACTTGCTGTTTCCACCAGCAACAAGCTCTTCTGCAAGATCTGCTGGTATTTGTATTAACTTATAGTTTTCTCTCTTTTTTGCGGTGCCTTGTTCTTCCCAACTTCCATCAGAAAATATAAACAATGCAGCGGCATCAAGATCATACACTATAAGTCCCTCAGCAGGGTCTGTGATAGCTTGCCTCTGAGAAGTTGTCATTCTGGGGATAAGCATACCTGCTTCAGTAGAGGTTACGTCTAAAATAGATGAGGGATCTGGAGTTGTAGTGTTGATTCCAACTTGTGCGTACGAAAGCGTTGCACAAAAAAATAGCAGAAAGCCATAAATGATTTTCATAATCGAATAATTTAGGGATATTCCAATATAAAATCTCTACACTAAAATGAGAAATTTTTTGTAAAAAAATAAGATTAATAAAGTTGTTTTAACTCAATTTAACAAACTGTGCAATGCTTCATTTTTGCATAACTTTTAAAACTATCCTAGGGGGTTTTTCTGTCAAATTCGTCTCTACATTTGTAGAATAAGATTATTTACTCTACATTTGTAGAATACAAAAAACAATATTATGACATTATCTACCGCCGAAGAACAACTTATGCAGTTTCTCTGGAAAAAAGAAAAAGCCTTTATGAAAGATCTCATAGAAGCTTATCCAGAACCTCGTCCTGCTACAACTACGGTTGCAACCTTGTTAAAGCGTATGCAAGATAAAAAGTTTGTAGACTACAAGCAATTAGGGCGATCAAGAGAATATTTCCCTTTAGTTAAGAAAACTGATTATTTTTCAAAACACGTAAATGGTCTCATAAAAAATTTCTTTAATGACAGTGCAGGACAATTTGCATCATTTTTTACTCGTGAAACAGATTTATCTCAAAAAGAGTTAGAAGAGCTTAAGGCTATTATAGACAATCAACTTAAAGCCAAAAAATAATGATTATCATCTATC
>CAWUIT010000250.1:0-4210 GCA_963922345.1 uncultured Dokdonia sp.
TAATTACGCTTTCGCGAAAATAGGATTGGCATTAAATGTTTGTTAATGACATTTTCAAGTGCAAGTCTCAAATCTGTCACCCAATCGAGATGAGAAAACGATCAAGTCAACATACAATAACTGTTACCTTATTTTTTAGTTGCTCATTATGTAATTGAGCAGATGATCACCTAATAGATTAATTATATACGTCGCTAGGTAAGGGGTTCTCTTCGTATTTGTTATGTATTAAAATAATGAGAAGTCCAAAGAGTACGGCAGTTATAATGAGGATGGTGCTAATTAACCCAGATGCTCCAAAGGATAAACGGATTAAAATGGTTGAAACTACAAATCCAGAGTTTCTTATTATTTTATGGAATTTATCTGTATAAAAAAACGAAATCAAAAGGATAACAACATCTACTAAAATTAATACTGTAAAGAACTCATCAAAAAATAGGTTATTAATGCTTTCAAAAGAGGGGAGTTCACTTGAAGATAATGTTAGGCTTGAGCTCCAATTAAAAAGTGTAACAATTGCCATCATAAAAAACAAAGGCACTAAAACAACCGCAATTATTTTTTACGGTTAATGAATCTCTCGACTTTAGGTTCAAAATTAGATTGCTTGTTTAATTTACGTCTACCTTGCTTTTGAAATTGATAGATCAGATAGAACAGGATGAGTGCGGCAAGGATATCATAGGTAAACTGTAAATCCCCTTTGATGTCAAACCAGTCTGTTGAGAGCTCAATAAGAGACAAATCCTTAAATAATTTTCTAATCACTATAAGCGTGATAATTTCATACTGTTTTGTGATGTATGTAGTAAAGGACCGTGGTAGATAAAATATCAAAAGGTACACCTCATATATTAATATAAATGAGAAGGGTGTGTAAATGGCAGATATAGGATTCTCAAGTAATTCTGCTTCTGAGAGAAAGCTCACCATCTTGAATTTGACTAGATAAACCAGTAATAAATGGATGAAAAAACTTGCAAGTGCAACGTATAGAATTATTTTTTCGATACGCTTTTTGGTATTTTCAGATAGAAAGATTTGATAAAGCCTGCTTAATACATTCATCATTGAGTCACTTAGCAAAATGTAACTTTACAGGATCTCAGATTAACTTAGTAGGGTATCTGTAGTAAGCTCAGCTCATTTTTTTAAGATTAGCTTTTCCTTTCTAACCTTTGTTTTCTAAAGATACAATGAATAGTGTATTTAATTACGAAGTCCAGCATATTTGATTTTATATCGTAGCTCTAGATTTTAGATAGTGAACTTAGATACTTTGGCCTTCCAGTTTAACTACTTTGATAGACTTGATAGCCTCTGTACTTAGTGCTTTTCCTTTCGTAAGATTTTTTTCATTTTACGCCCTTTGGCTAATTCGTCTATTATTTTTTCCATTCGTCTGCAATCACGATATAGCGTAAACTCTTTAGAGATATTTTCTATTCGATATCCGCAGACTATACTTATAATCATATGCGCATTTTGCCGCAAAATCTGAATTATCACTCGCTGTGAACGATCTCAAAGAAGTCATTGTGAGATTATTTCCGTTTAGATAATATTGAGTCTACTACTAGCTTTTATTTCTTATATACAGGTATAATTGGTTTGATCTTTTTAACTATCCAGTAACCCAATAGCAAGCCAATGAAGGAAAAAATTAAATCATTCCTATCATATACATTATTTCCACCTAGATTATGGATTTTCAATTCTTGAGTTGATACATAAATACCTGCTAAAATTACTGCAAGAAGATAAATTAATCTTTGATTGATTTGGTGTCGCTCGGTTAGTCTATCATTAATCAATAAACCAATTCCCGTCAATGTTAAGGTGCCAATTATGGCCTCAAAAAAATTAGGTAAAGAAAGCAAGATTAATTTAAAAAATTCAGGAGAGGAACTTTTGAGAACACTAGGCCTAATGAACTTAAAGAAAATAAAAATTGGAATTATGATAAGCTCTATGTGAGCCAATCTAATTAGATCCTTCATTTTTTCTTTCTTCATAGATTTGCTTATTGTTATAAGCTCCCTGCATACTTAGAGTTTTGCAATCTTTGACAGCCTCTCTACTTAATGCTTTCCTCCCGTAAGATTTTTTCCATTTTACGTCCTTTGGCTAATTCGTCTATTAGTTTTTCCATTCGTCTGCAATCGCGATATAGCGCAAACTCTTCAGAGATATTTTCTATTCGATATCCGCATACGACACCTTTAATCATATGCGCATTTTGATGCATAGTTGCTCCGTTAAAAAAATCTCCAAAAGTTCCATCACCTGCGATATAAGAATCTAATTTTTTCTGGTCATAGCCTGTAAGCCATAGAATAACTTGGTCAAGTTCCTCTTTAGTTCTACCGTGCTTTTCTATTCTAGTCAAATAATGTGGATAAATGGATCCAAAATTCATTTGCGCAACTTTCTCATTTTTTTCAGCGGTTACTTCTGCCATGACTTGGTTTTAATAGTTGTTAATAGGCCACTATATAAATCGATGCTACCAATAATTAAGAGGACATCGGATAGGTAATATGCTTTTTGGCCTTTTTTCTTTTTAAATATACAATCATTTATGGATCTGAGTATTTTTGTTGTAGCATTTGATCTAGTAGCACAACAGTATGGCCTTGAGCGTGAGTGTATGCGTATTTACTCTTGGGACATGCAAGACCTTTACTATTCTTCCAGCCGAATGTTTTATAAATGGTTTACCATTTCATCTATATTTTATTGTTCATTTACGCCACCTATTTAATTATGTAGGTAGGGATTTTTTATTTAGTCAATAGATTACTATAATCGATTTTTTTCCACATTTTTTCTTTTATAATGACGATTATACAAAACACCATTTGCAGTATAAATAAACTTTCTCTTGCACCACCAAAAAGACTTGTAAAACTATTATGCATAGTATGTAACAGCACGACAGCAAGCACCGAATATTTTGATTTATTGAACAACCAGGTGAGCATTATGGTATGGGGTATGATCAATAAAAACCTGGGAAGCAGGTCTACAACGCCACCTGTAGAATATATGCCATTATAATGCATCGGTAAATGCCAAAAGTTCCAAGCCACACTTATTATTAAAGCACTAATCAAGGGACTATACTTTTTCTGTAGTTCCTTTTGCATAAAACCTCTCCATCCAAATTCTTCATTACCGCCAAAGTATAAAAAGGTGGCCAAAAATGTCAAAAGCCAAAAAGGTTCATATTTTATAAAAAAATCAGTCAACTTAAAACCTAATAAATCCCCAAGAAAATACCCGAGAATTGAAAGTATAGGGAAGAGTAAAAGCGCAATCGCGTACCATTTTATTTTGCGATTTTCAAACAAGAAAGTTCGTAGATAATTCTCTTTCAAATCTTTATTTACAGCGTTACTAGCATTAAGTCCTGTGATAAAACAAAATATACCTATTAAGAGCCAACCTAGGATACTCACATTTTCTAATCGAGGTGTAAAACCTTCTTCCTTAATATTCCCCAATTCTATCGAGTACATCAGGGCGGTAATAGAAAACAAGGAGAGAAAAAAGAATAGAAAGAAAATTTTAGTAGAAGGTATTTCAATCTTCTTTTTAGATTGCATAAGCATAACGAGATATGCTGCAATAAGTGGACCGCATCCCCCAATATTAAAGAGTCCAAATCTTATATCTGTGGTTACATCAAGCAGACTAGGCGCAAACCAGAATGAGAAGGTGATTATGTATGCGATTAGTAAATAACTAACGATCGGTTTTGAGATTATAAATTGTTTCATAGTGAACTAAACTATTGATTGTTAGACTTTTAAAAGGTACAAAATTTATTATAAATCAGTAGTAGCGTAGATTGTAGTAATCAAATATTTGGAACGAGCACAGCAAAATAACACTAGCTCAAGGAAGGTTACATAAGATGATTTTGAGCCCTATTGATAACATACATTTTAATCAATTATAAAGAATGTGTTGTAGTGTAATCTGCAGCCCACCGAGCTCTTTACTATGCCTAGAGGAGCATTTTAAGACGTAGCTTTAACCAGTTACGCTTTCGCGAAAGCGTATGTAAGAAAACCACCATCCTCATTTTGAGTTATAGATTTTACCTCACCTTAGTGTTGCCTCACACTAAAACCGAGGTACATATTAATGTTTACCTGCGTTGTAGATCTCCAAGTGTGTTTTTACTTTTGATTGTAAGATT
>CAWUIT010000251.1:0-4163 GCA_963922345.1 uncultured Dokdonia sp.
TTGTATATGGGTGGCGATAAGGTGTCTAGCTGGTAACTTGCCATCCGATAGGGTGTCGGGACTTTGACGGTATATTCGATAGAAGCGGTTTTATTTTTTTCGCTTTCGCGAAAGCGTGACGAAGCGGTACTATAAAAGAACCCTCTATTTTCTAATCGATTACGTAAGAGTGCTTCTACCTCAAACTCCTTAACATCAGACTGATAAACAGGCTCCTCACCTATTTTTTTATTCAGCCATTTTGTTATAAATCCAGGATTTTCTCGTTGCGCCTTATAATGTACGCTCAATCCAGGATACATCCCTAGAAACTTTGAATTAGGTTCTGGTCTCAAAACGCTTTCCAGCTCTAGCTCAAGACCACTTTGATTGGCAATAGTACTATCGGGATTGATAACAATCTCGGCCCCAATATAGAGACGTTCATCTTCTGGAATATACTTCTCCACACTACAGGACACTAGACCTGCCGTGCATAAAATTATAACAATACCTTTTTTTAATAAATGAAGCACTTAGTTTTTGATTTTAGTAGTTTCTCCTTGTGTGTCTAGGTCTGGTACTTTCTCTTTTTCTTTCTCTTCTTCGATTAATTCTTGCTGTTTCTTTCTCAGAATTGCATCCCACAGCTGACTGAATTTATTAAATTCTTGTTGAAATATGAGCGAGATGCCGCTCACAATGGTTTGACCATCGATCACATTTTCAAATTCACTCCGACGAAAACCTCTCAAACGGTATTGTCCATCTTCAGTAAGTTCGTATTCTAAACTTACGTTCCCAATAAGTGGAGTGGCATCACCATTGGGACTTTCTCCAGCCACATCTACACTGCTTCCCACGCGTACCGTTAACTTATCATCAAAAAACTTACGCTGTGCTGCAATATCGAGCTGTGTGCGTTCTTGTGGGGTTGTGCCTTGATAATCTGTAAAACTATCCAATCCAAAATCCAGTTGAAACCCAGAATTGCCCAGCAATTTATCAGAAAAAATATTGAGTTGATCTGATAAGGCATCATTCAGGTTGTCACGTGCTACGCTTGCAAAACCTCCTCTACTTCCATCACTTCCAGATTCTGGATAAAAGCGATTAAGCACGAGTAGTGAAAACACCTGGCGATTAAGTTCTCCCTCTTGTTGGTTCACTTGCTGTACACGAGAGTAGACCTGTCCTCCCAAGGCGCCTTGCTCATCTTCTAGAATGTCAAGCGCAAAATTAATTTTTGGACTTGTCAATTCTCCATCGATATTGAGATATACAAGAAATGGTAGTTGCTGTCTAAATGTGGAACGCGTTGTTGGGTCTAAGCTAGCCGTTGCTGCAGCCATTAGTGGCGCAGCAGATGTTTTTACATCATATACGGCACGTACATCTAATTTTGCGTCAAAAGGATCTCCAGACCACGTCACTCTACTACTTGGATCTAGTGTAAATGTTCTATTTACTAAATTATAAAGGTTCATCTCGTACTGACCGCCTACTACATCATAAACACCAGTAAGGGTCATTCTTCCATTAGGTAATAGTGTAAAATTAAAATCACCCTCACCACGCACCTTGAGATTGTCACCTGTCTGTTTATCAATAATCACTGTGACTTGCGCTTGTTTATCTACTTTAAACAGCGCTTTAAAATCAAAACCTGTAATTGTACCTGTTTCTTCCTCATCATTACGGGTTAATATAGCATCAGGATTCTCGCGATTTACAAAGCGTACAATGCCATCACTTGACTCTAAATTTGCGGTAGAGGTAGGTAAAATATAAACTACATCTGTTGCAGCACCTACAGTCGCATCCATTTTAATTATGGGTATTTGTAAATCTCCGGTAATGCGTGCATTTGCATCTATCACCGCCGTACCATATAGAAAGTCGTTGTCCCCTTCCTTTGCGTCTAGTGCTTTAAAATCTTTTGCATTAATTTTTAAATCAAATGTTGGATTAAGGAAACTTTCAGTGCCTATAGCCCCAGAAACTACAAGCGTATTTGATCGCTCGTCTCTTATCGTAAAGTTGGACATTGATATCTCTTGGTTATCAATAGAAACCGTTTCATTTTGAAGCGTAAAAGGCGCATTTAAACGTGTGACAGTAAAACCAGCATTATCAGTCCTCAAGAAGCCTTGATATTCTAGGTCTGTGAGCTTTCCATTCATTTTAAAATTACCACTCAAACTACCAGAACCATTTTTGAGTTCTCCGAGGGAAAATCCATCTACAGCCTCCATTTTTATCTCATTGATATCTACGTCCATACTAATGAGTGCTCCTTCTACATCTGCAACGTAATCCCCCGTAAGTTCTATATCTGCAACTCCTCCTTCAACGGCAAAAGCAAAATCATAGCGATCACCGTTACGTGATCTTCCTGTAAGCTCTGCGGTACCTAAATTTTCGCCTAAAAGACCTAAGTTCTCAACATAGAGATCTGCAAGAAATCCCATATCACCAAAGGGCTCTTCGATAACTAGATCACCGTTAAGATTACCAGTGGCCAATTTTTTTTCAGGGTTTAGGTAGGCTAAAAATTCACTTAATTTAAAGTTTTGAAACTCTATCCCAATGTGGTCTTTTTCAATTGTGGGTAACTTATCGGTAAATTCTACACGTTGTGTATTCCGCTTAAAGCGAAAATCATTAAAACCTAACTTACGATCTGTTATAATAACCTCATTCCCTTGGGGAACGCCCCATTGCTTCTTGTTAAAAATCAAACTATCTCGAAGGATATGAAAGCGTAACCTATCTCTACTTCCTGTAATCTCCGATTGTACTTGAATAAGCTTTTCATCATCTGCATATGCGAGAAAATCAAGCGAGAGTTCATTATTGGTCTGATTCCCTTTAATTTCAGTACGCTGTATTGCTATAGGTCCTGCATTTATAGCATTAAATCCTAAATTGAAATTAAAGTCATCTCTATCCGTATTCATAGAAAATGAAAGACTGTCTATCTCATTACCAGAGTAATTTATATGAGGTGCTGTGATGGAAGCGTCAAGAATACGTCTAGCTTGTGCAAACCTCATATCTACAGTAATCGTGTCAAGATCCTTCATATTCACTAGAAAGACCTCATTAAGTAGCGGCGACTGTCTAATCTTTGCTTGCAAAACCATATTTACAGGATCTGCAATCGTATCTGCAACGACCACATCTCTATAAAAATAACTATAAATATGATCTTGGAGTGCAGATGCGATACGCGTAGGATCAGAATTTGACTTCAAGTTTAAATCAATGAGTTTATTTTGTACAACTACAGAGGTACTATCTGGTCGTACACTTACAGTTGCCCCTAGATTACCTACTAAATAGGATCTCTCATCATACACTACAACACCATCATTTACAATAGCTGTTGCATCATAACGCTCCGTATTACCTTTAAAGGTACCATTGAGTTGGAATGCTGTGCGCACATCTCTTTGCATCAATCCCAAGGCTTGAAGGTTTGCACCTATGAGATCAAGGTCAATTGTGGCTTGGGGAGCAATAGAGTCTAACAATATTTGACTATCAAGCTTGACATTCAAATTTTCATCTTTGTATCTTGAAGTTACTGCGCCTTTCCCATCTACAACTCTTCCTTCTAATGTCAAGCTATCTATTGCATACTCTCGGAATTGAAATTTCTGTATCGTTGCATCAAGCGTAGCATCGAGTGTGTTTATTGTACTTCCAGACCCCTCACTTGTAATATTTAATGTGAGAGCGCCTACTTGATCATTTTGTAAGAGGTCACCTAAAGCATAGTCTTTAATAGCAATATCTGCGTCATAGGCTAAGCCAGTAGTATTTTGAAAACTACCTGATATAGTCGCAACACCTTGACTTGTGGTGATGGATGCATCTGCTTTTACATCTGATAAAGTTCCTCTAGTTGATGCACTTAATTTTACATCCTGAGGTAAATTTATTGAGAGGGAATCTGTTGAGATGAATTTTAAAATATCACTTTTGGTTGATCTAGCCGTAATGGTAGGGAGATTAAAATATAAATTATCAACATCTGTAAGGTTTTTGAGTCCACCACTGGCAGTCAAAGATGTCTGACCTCCCCAATTGATATTTAATGATGGTACATCGAGTGATGCTAGCGACCCAGATGCTCTTATCGAACCCGAAACTAACTGTCTCGAAAGGGTGTTGAAGTA
>CAWUIT010000252.1:0-4122 GCA_963922345.1 uncultured Dokdonia sp.
AATGGTATGGTTCCTCCGCATCGCTGGCCAGTAATTGCTTGTCATGAGCAGGCGCACCAGTTAGGTTTTGCAAAAGAAAATGAAGCAAACTTTATAGCCGTAATGGCTACACTCAATAATGACGATCTTTACTTTCAATACTCAGGAAGCATATTTGCACTGCGCTATAGTTTAAATGATATATATCAAAGGGATCGAGTACTTGCAGAATCTTTAAAAGAACAGATAAGACCAGGGATACTAGTTAATTATCAAGATTCAAGAGACTTCTGGCAAGAGATGGATAATCCTCTAGAGCCATTATTTGATCTGTTTTACAACAATTATTTAAAAGCCAATAATCAACCTGGAGGCTTAAAAAGTTACAGCTACATGGTGGCTCTTTTAGTCAATTATGACAAGCAATATCCAGAAACCTTTTGATGTTAAAAGTTTCCTAAAGCCTTAAAAGACTGTTAAAGCGGTGGCTATCTTTAAGATCTAATTAATTCACAATCTATGTATATTAAAAAATTACTCGTCTTTGGACTTGTAACCTGCTCATTTATAATGTATGGGCAAGATTACTTTCCAGCAAATTCGGGCGTAAAGTCAAAAAATGAAAATCTCACGGTTTTTAAAAATGCCACAATTCATAAATCTCCCAGTGAGACTATTAAAAAAGGAACACTCGTTGTCCAAAATGGAAAAATCCTTTCTGTCGGTAAATCTGCAAATTATGCTCAGAATGCGATCGTAGTTGATCTTGAGGGTAAGCACATCTATCCATCATTTATTGATATCTACACAGATTTTGGTATTGATGCTCCCAAGCGTGCAAGCGGTTCTGGCAGGGCATCACAGTATGATAACACACGTCAAGGTGGTTATTGGAACGACCATATACTTTCAGAGCAAAATGGGTATTCTAGTTTTGAATATGACTCAAAAAAAGCAGAGGAGTATCTCAAAGCAGGTTTTGGCGTTGTGGCAACACATCAGCACGATGGGATCGCAAGGGGAACTGGAGCACTCATAGCGCTTAATAATGAAGGAAATACGGCAAATAGAGTGCTAGATGACAGTCTAGCGCAGTATTTCTCTTTTGATAAAAGTGTTACTTCAAGACAATCATACCCTACATCAAAAATGGGAGCTACGGCTTTACTTAGACAGATTCAACACGATCTTGACTGGTATGAAAAAGGAAATGTAGATACAAAAGATCTTTCTTTAGAAGCGCTTTCGCGAAATAAAACACTACCTCAATTTTTTGAAGGAGAGGGTCTCTATGATGATTTAAGAATTGATAAACTAGGTGATCAATTTGGTATAGATTACATCATTGTAGGCGGTGGTGATGAGTACAAGCGTATAGGTGAAGTAAAAGCGATGAATCGTAAAATGATTTTGCCTCTTAAGTTTCCTGATGCGTATGATATGGAAGATCCCTACGCTGCAGAGTATGTAGCACTGTCAGATATGAAACATTGGAATCAAGCACCTACAAACCCAAAGGCATTGCAAGATGCCGGGGTTACATTTGCACTTACAACATTCTCTCATAAATCTCCAAAGGATTTTAAAGATCACCTGATGAAAGCCATCACATATGGTCTTTCAAAACAACAAGCTCTAGAAGCGCTTACAACAATACCAGCAGCAATGATTGGTAAGAGTGGCGAATTAGGCGTACTTGATAAAGGAACCTGGGCTAATTTTATGATTACTTCAGACGAGGTTTTTGAAAAAGACACAGAACTCTATGAACACTGGGTTCAAGGAAACAAAACTATCATAAAAGACATGAACCTTACAAATATTGATGGTTCTTATGCTATGAATATTGACGGTGATCAGTATACTTTGGAAATAAAAAATTCGCTCAAAAAGCCTAAAGCAACTCTTAAGCGAGGCGATGAAGACGTAAAGAGTGAGTTTGCATACACTAATGACTGGGTGACACTTACTTTCGCGCAAGCGGAAAACAAGTTTGTAAGACTAGTTGCTCAAGCATCAGATACAAGTTTTGATGGTAAGGCTATACTTGCAGATGGTACAGAGAGAAACTTTAAAAGCACCAAATCTCCTTTAGATAAGAAAAAGGATAAAGATGATAAGGATATGGATAAGGCTCTGGATGTAATGCCTCTTACTTTTCCTAATATGGCTTTTGGTTACAAAGAAGTGCCAAAACAACAAGATATACTGATCACAAATGCAACGGTTTGGACTAATGAAGCAGAGGGAATTTTAGAAAATGCAGATGTCCTCATAAAGGATGGAAAAATAAGTGCTGTAGGCAAAAACCTATCTGCCCGTGGTGCAATGAAGGTAGATGGTACAAGTAAACATGTTACCTCGGGTATTATAGATGAGCATTCTCACATTGCTGCTTTTGCTATTAATGAGGCAGGACATAACTCTACAGCAGAGGTGCGTATGATGGATGTAATAAACCCAGATGACTCAGATATCTATCGTAATCTCGCTGGTGGTGTTACTGCTATACAATTATTGCACGGCTCTGCAAATCCTATAGGAGGCCAGTCTGCAGTAATGAAACTCAAATGGGGCGCACCTATAGATGAGATGGTGATGCCTGATAAAAAGTTTATCAAATTTGCTCTAGGCGAAAATGTGAAACAAGCCAACTGGAATAGTTACTCTAGATTTCCACAGACTAGAATGGGTGTAGAGCAGGTTTTTGTAGATTATTTTACAAGAGCAAAAGAATATGAGGCACTAAAAAAATCTGGACAGCCATATAGAATGGATGAAGAGATGGAAACTATTGTTGATATTCTTAACATGGAACGATTAATATCTTGTCACTCTTACGTACAAAGTGAGATCAATATGACAATGAAAGTTGCAGAACAATTTGGTTTTAACATTAACACATTTACACACATTCTTGAAGGATATAAAGTCGCAGATAAGATGGCAGAACATGGCGTAGGAGGTTCTACATTCTCAGACTGGTGGGCTTATAAGTATGAAGTAAATGATGCGATTCCTTATAATGCAGCCATTATGCACAACGCTGGAGTTACTGTAGCTATAAATTCTGATGATGGTGAAATGTCAAGACGTTTAAATCAAGAAGCAGCAAAAATCCAGAAGTATGGCGGTATATCTGAAGAAGATGCTTGGAAAATGGTCACCCTCAATCCTGCCAAATTACTAAATATGGATGATCGTGCGGGTAGTTTAAAACCTGGAAAGGACGGTGATGTTGTCATTTGGTCCGACCACCCTCTCAGTATAAAGGCACGAGCAGAAAAAACAATAATCGAAGGAAAGGTATTCTTTGATATTGAAAAAGATGCGGCTTTGAGACAAGAAATTGATAAAGAAAAAGCAGCACTCACAGCAATGATGCTTTTAGAAAAAAATAAAGGGTTGAAAACACAACCAGCAAAAAAGAAAGAAAAACAACGTATGCATTGTGATACAGAAAAAACACTTTACTAATATGAGAACAGTATATAAACTATTATTAGCCGTTGTTCTTATATCAGGAACAAGTCTTAATGCACAACAAACACCTGCAAATGAGCAGTCTAGTCCTTTTACAATTACTGGCGCTACCGCTCACAAAGGTGATGGATCTATAATTCAAAATGCTACTATTATACTTGAGGATGGAAAAATAAGCTCCATTGAAAGTGGAGGCAGTATGACCAAAGGAGAAGTGATTGAGGCTGCTGGGAAACACGTTTATCCAGGATTTATCGCTACAAACACAACTCTTGGACTTGTAGAGGTAGGAGCAGTTCGCCAGTCTAATGATGATGATGAGATAGGAGATTTTATCCCTCACGTAAGAGGTATTATTGCTTACAATGCAGAGTCAAAGGTGGTTGAAAGTATGAGACCTAATGGTGTCTTAATGGCACAGATTAGACCAGTAGGAGGGACCATTTCTGGATCCTCATCTGTTGTACAATTAGATGCTTGGAATTGGGAAGATGCGGCCTATAAAACAGATGAAGGTATATTTTTAGATTGGCCCAGTACTATGCGTCGCGGCCGATGGTGGTTAGGTGAGGAGCCTGGTTATAAACCAAACAAAGATTATGCAAAAAACCTAGATGAAATTAGAGTGTTTTTTAAGAATGCTCAAGCCTATGGCAAAGG
>CAWUIT010000253.1:0-4098 GCA_963922345.1 uncultured Dokdonia sp.
AGCTATATTTTTTCTGTTAATCTCCATCAATATGACAGCGCAAGATCTTACACAGTACACCTGGGAAAATAGACTTGTACTTGTTGAAACTCCAGAATTTCACAATGAAAAAGCGCTGGAGCAGCTTACCTTATTAAAACAAGAGTCACCTAAATTTAAAAAATATCGTTTACTAGTAGTAGAAAGATCAAACGAGGGCTTTAGAAAATCATTTGGTCCTGTTACTATGCACTCCCTAGAAGATCCGATAACAGATTTTAAAATTTATCTAATCGGCCTCGATGGAGGTATAAAGTTTAAAAGTACTGAAGTGACGGAAGTGCAGAAATTTTTCGACCTCATATCCTCAATGCCCATGTTTAAGGAGGATAAGTAGATTAGAAAACGCACCTTACATATTGAGCCTCCATATTTCAAAATTAAGCGCAGTTGCAAATCCGAGCCACAATAAATAGGGTAACAGTAAAATAGCGCTCCAAGTATTTACCACTTTAAACCACTTAATTGTAAATATTACAAGAATAAATAAGCCGCTTATAACGACAAGTGCTAAGAATGGTTCCTGAAGTCCAAAAAAGACAATACTCCACATCCCATTAAGTAATAATTGAAAGCCAAAATGGTATAATGCGGTTTTGACCCATTTGTGATAAAAACCTCTATTCCATACAATACCCCCTGCAATTCCCATCATTATGTATAGTACTATCCAGACGGGTGCAAATATCCAATTCGGTGGGCTCCAGCTAGGCTTCATAAGCCCTACATACCAGGTGTCTATGCTGGTTTGTGTAGCTAGAGATCCTATTGTCCCAACCAGAAGACAGATAATAATGCTTAGTACAATACGGACGAGTAAATCTTTATTCATATAAACTTGCTTTAAATTAAAGGTAATAAATATTCTTAGATAGCTCTCAAGGTCGATATTGCTATCTTTGCTCAATTTCGAAGGAACGTGCCATGATCAAAAGCGACTTTATACCAAAACAAATTTATACACCACTGTCTAGTGGGTCTGTAAACTACAAAGCCCCTAGTAATATTGCCCTTGTAAAATACTGGGGAAAGTACGGAGAACAATTACCTCAAAATCCTAGCATAAGTTTTACGCTTTCTAATTGCTACACAGAAACTGTTTTGACATATACGAGACTTGAGGAAGAGAGTGAAGATATTAAATTTGATATCCTTCTTGATGGTATGGAGGCTCCTAGTTTTAGA
This sequence comes from uncultured Dokdonia sp., assembly GCA_963922345.1. Lineage (GTDB taxonomy): Bacteria > Bacteroidota > Bacteroidia > Flavobacteriales > Flavobacteriaceae > Dokdonia. Next base: position 1,225 of record CAWUIT010000253.1, read on the forward strand.
CCAAAAATAGAAAAGTTCTTTACTCATATAAAAGAGTACCTACCTTTTATGAGCTGGTATTCTTTTAAAATAGAAACAAAAAACTCTTTTCCTCACAGTTCGGGTATTGCTAGTTCTGCATCAGGTATGAGTGCACTTGCACTTTGTTTAATGGAGATGGAGCGCCTGAGCACTGCTGATCTGTCGCAATCATATTTTTTAAACAAAGCTAGTTTTCTAGCTAGATTAGGGTCTGGTAGCGCGTGCCGTAGTGTAGAAGGACCGCTTGTAAGCTGGGGAGAACACAAGGGTATAAGTGATAGCAGTAATTTGTATGGTACCTTATATACTGGTGAAGTACACAAAAATTTTACAGATTACTGTGATACGATTCTTCTGGTAGATAAAGGTGAGAAACAAGTAAGTAGTACAGTAGGACACGATTTGATGCATGGTCACGCTTTCGCGAAAGCGAGATTCCATCAAGCACACGATAATCTATCAAATTTATTAAATGTCTTAAAATCAGGAAATCTTGATGAGTTTATAAAGATCGTAGAAAGTGAAGCGCTTACATTACACGCGATGATGATGACAAGCCACCCTTACTTTATTTTAATGAAACCCAATACACTTAAAATAATCAATAAAATATGGCAATATCGAGAGAAATCTAGGTCAAAGGTTTGCTTTACTCTAGATGCAGGGGCAAATGTACACGTATTATATCCAGCTGTCGAGCGTGAGAGCGTGCAAGAATTCATTGCATCAGAACTCTCAAAATTTTGCCAAAATGAACACTATATCAATGACTACGTGGGAGATGGAGCAAAAAAAGCGTAAATTTGTATAACTTATTCAATATGCCCTAATGAAAGGTCCACTTTTTTATTCTAAGATATTATTATTTGGCGAGTATGGAATTATCAAAGATTCTAAAGGTCTTGCCATTCCATATAACTTTTACAACGGAGCTTTAAAAATAGAGGAGCAACCTTCTCCAGAAGCTGTTCTATCTAATAAAAAACTGTCTAAGTTTACAGCTTATCTAAGCGATTTACAAGAGACGCAACCTGATCTTGTTTCATTTGATATCAATCAATTAAAGGAGGATATAGCAGCAGGAATGTTCTTTGACTCTAGTATTCCTCAAGGATATGGTGTGGGTAGTAGTGGTGCTCTTGTTGCTGCAATTTATGATAAGTACGCGGTAGACAAAATCACAGTATTAGAAAATCTTACTAGAGAAAAGTTACTTAAGCTCAAAGAGATCTTTGGAGCGATGGAGTCTTTCTTTCACGGTAAGTCTTCTGGTTTAGATCCACTTAATAGTTATTTGAGTTTACCAATACTTATAAATAGTAAAGATCATATTGAAGCGGCGGGTATACCTTCTCAAGCAGAAAAAGGTAAAGGAGCAGTTTTCCTTTTAGATAGTGGTATTGTAGGAGAAACGGCACCTATGGTCAATATTTTTATGGAAAATATGAAGCAAGATGGTTTTAGAGCTATGCTTAAGGATCAGTTTGTAAAGCATACAGATGCCTGTGTAGAAGATTTCTTAAAGGGAGATGTAAAGTCTCTTTTTGGTAATGTGAAGCAATTGTCTAAGGTTGTTCTCAATAACTTTAAGCCTATGATCCCGTCAAAATTTCACGACTTGTGGAAGCAGGGGTTAGATTCTAATGATTACTATTTAAAACTTTGTGGTTCTGGTGGTGGTGGTTATATGCTAGGGTTTACAGAAGATCTAGAGAAAGCACAAGAAGCGTTAAAGGGTCACAAGCTAGAGGTAGTTTACACCTTTTAGTACGAATCACTTATATTCTTTAAAATAAGCAAGAGATGCTTTCGCGAAAAAACAAGCGTTTTATCCTTAAGTTATTAAGTCTCTTTTCTGTAGTTAGGGGATATAACATCCTCGTGATTGTCATTGCTCAATATCTTACTTCTATATTTATTCTTGCACCTAATCTACGTTTGCGAGAAGTGCTATTTGATATAAATCTTTTCTTTTTAGTATTAGCGGGTGTTTTTACAATAGCTGGAGGTTATATCATTAATAGTTTTTATGATTCTGAAAAAGACCTTATCAATCGGCCTAAAAAGACTATGCTAGATCGATTAGTGAGCCAAAATACCAAGCTTTCATTTTACTTTATACTTAATTTTCTTGCAGTAATAGCTGCTAGTTATGTTTCATTTAGAGCGGTAGTATTTTATGCACTTTATATCTTTGGGATTTGGATATACTCTCATAAACTCAAAAAGATCCCGTTCTTAGGGAATGTTGTTGCTGCTACTCTAGCTATAACCCCGTTTTTTGCAGTGTTCATATACTATGGCAATCTAGCCCCCGTCATCTTTGTACATGGCGCCTTTTTGTTTTTTATTATTACTATGCGCGAGATGGTTAAAGATCTAGAAAACTTAAAAGGTGATCTTGTTCAAAATTATAAAACAATCCCAGTGATTTATGGAACCTTAACTTCTAAGTGGTTGCTCACTATACTAGCTGGGTTCACTCTTATCCCTATCTATTTTTTAGTTAGTTATTTCAAACTTGGCTATATGGGTTATTACTTTTATGCGAGTGTAATACTGCTGCTAGTATTCTTAATCATCTTATGGAAGTCTGTTGCCAAGCCGCATTATCTATTACTTCATAATATCTTGAAGTTTATAATAGTCGCTGGAGTTTTTTGCATTGTATTGTTAGACGCAAGTGTTGTATTAAATAGAATTTTCTAATACTTAGAGAGGTATAATAAAAAAAGCCCGCCAGTGGCGAGCTTTGGGTAATCGTAAAAAAGTATCTATCTTAATTATGACACTACACGTACTTGTGCAGCAGTCAATCCTTTTCTTCCTTCTTCTTCTACGTACTCAACTTTG
>CAWUIT010000254.1:0-4050 GCA_963922345.1 uncultured Dokdonia sp.
CGAGTCTTAACTTTACCGAGTTCTGGATTGCGTGTAAAAATGAGAACGAGCGTATCCTTAGGCATTATTTTCTCTTTTTTTAAAATTAATATATAAGATAAGCTGGCTCACAAAAAGAATCCCATTTGAGAATGTAGTAAGATAAGCTCCTTGATTGTTATCCCAAGAGGGATCACTCCAATCAAAAACTAAGAATAGGTTTATTAGAAATAACACGGCAAATAGTATAGCTAAAGCAAGAAATATAGGTGATTTTCGTTTCATAAAATTATTCCTTTTTGTTCCAACTCTCTGTTTTCTTTATAGCAATGTACATACTAATGTTTGCAATAATAATCAATGAGCTAGAGAGATAATCTTTCCAGTCTGATGTATCATTTGTGATATGAAAGACAAGCAGACCAACTCCCCCGATGGTTAAGATAATAAATATGATAGGTAGGTATTTATTCATAGGACTATTCGATTTTTTTCTAGTGACTTGCTAAAACACTTTGATTCCAGTTTTTAAATATTTGCTCCATACTTTAGAAAAAACGTGGACGCTATCTGTGGGTTTTTCTTGAGCATTTACCACTTCATACCCTTGATCTTTCCAGGCAAAAATACTTCCGTAAAGATTTTGAATATTATTGAAGCCTTGTTTTTGTAATTTCTCACCAAATTGCTCAGATCGTATCCCTACTGAGCAATAGACAACTATGGGTTTTTCTTTATACGCTTTCGCGAAAGCGTAGATGGAATCTTCAACATTTTGATCTACCCAAATAGCTCCTGGGATGTGGCTTACGTCGTACTCCTCCTTTTTTCGAGTATCTAGAATGAGATAATCATTTTGATCCATTTTTAATGCTTGAACAGAAATATAGGGTACAGATCGTGTATTGTATTTTTCTAAAAGTAGATCCATATCTGACTGCCCCATAGTTGTAAAGGATAGCAATAGAAAACTGTATAAGAAAAATCTACTCATCAATATATTTATTAACTAGTATAGCTTTACGCCAAAACCTTGTAAGCCACTTTCAAAGGCAGGTAAGATTTCTGTATTGTCCCAAATTCCCGTCACAATAGTGCGGGCATATTCTTCTGGGAGCAAGCCATTGTTCATAAGCTCACTTGTGAGTTTATAATTATATGCAAAGGTATGGTGTTCAAATTGAAAAGACCCATCACTGTCATCTAGAATTGCATACCATACTTCTGTATTACCATCATTTGCGGGCATACCAATAACTCCAGGATTAAGCCATAATTTAGAGTCCTTTTGAGAGTTAAAGGGAAGACCACAGTGACCGGCGATTATGAGATCACTCCCTGTCTCTTCAAAGTTGGTTTGTTTTTTCTCCCAAGGGGTAGATTTAAAAATAAATTCTGAGATATGATGATAAGAGCCGTGTACCACCGTAGCCTTTTTTCCGGCATAGTAAAAAGTGATATGGTCTGGTAAATCTGCCAAAACTTCTAGTGAGTTTTTAGTAAGCTTACTTTGAGCATAAGGATACCAGAGTTGACTAAAACTATCGCACCTTGATCCTTCCCTAAAATCACAGCCGCAATCTTCTGCACCATCACTAAGCTGTTTTTCTACATTACCTGCAATGCCGTGTGTACCCCATATCTTATAGAGCTGTACCGTTTCTTCGGGTTGCGCACAGTAGCCTACAACATCCCCAGTACAGATGCAGTTTTCTGGTGGGATCCCAGCAGTTTCTGCAATACTCTTTAGTTTTTCTAAAGCCTGTAAATTGCTGTAAACCCCTCCATAAAGCAATACCTTCCCGGTAAGCGTTCCTATGTTTTTTATTTTTTTATCCATCGTGGTGTTTGATATAAAAGGACACAGGTAATAATTCCCCAGACATTAGTCCATAAAAGAGAGGCGTAGGCTCCATTTGTAAATTGCAATGATTGAGGCAGTGCATCAAAAACAAGTATAAACCCAAAAACAATACCCGTCACAACACTGAGATAATAACTACTTTTTGGGGCAGGCTTTCGCCAAAAAAGAAATACAGGGGTTAAGCCTATAACCATTGTTCCAGAGATCGTGGTAGCACTTAAAATCTCGGCATTTAAAAAAACTGGGATGGTTCCCAGTACCGCGATTATTGCCATTGAAAGCCTGCCAAACGTAAGGTTTTTTCCTAATTTTAAATCTACGGCTAGTAATTTTGAAAATGAAGAAAACGTACTATCTAAGGTGGATGCTGCAGAAGTGATCATAATAAAATTGATAACTAATAATATAACCACGCCAAAGGCTTTACCTACCTCGACAGCCGCCTGACCTTCCATACCTTGAGACTGTGCGTAGACACCTATCATCGAAAATAATACAATGCAAATAGCTCCTATTACTGAAGCTATTAAAAAACTACGTAGTGTAATTTTTGGAGTGCTTATAAAGGCTCTATCTGTAAGTACAGGATCGTGAAAGGGATATGAAAACGACTGCAGTAGTGCTGCAAATAGCAAGTTTAACCCAAGGTCAAAACTCCACGTTCCAGAGCTGGCTACTTCCTTAACAGTAAACTGCTCTACAGAAAAGATACTCCATAAGATGATGCATAATAAAATGGAGAATAATCCCATTTGAATTACATCTGTAAATATAGAACTACTCAAACCTCCTTTGAGTGCATAAGCTAGTGTAAGAACTGTAAATACGAGAATAGCCCAATAGTAAGGGGTACTCCCCATCTCCCCAAAATAAGAGCCTATCACCATTGTATTACTCCATACTTCATTAAAGAGCCGTATAGCAATAAGTATAGAAAACAAACGCATCGCACCTTTGCCAAAACGCGAAGTAAGAAATTGATGGATACTTGTAAAACCACCCTTTATACGCATCTGGTAGATGATAACACCAGCCACAGCAAAAGAAAGATAGTACCCAGCATAGGCAACACCGCCTACAATCCCATAACTGAGACCTAGATTAGCTGCATTTGTTATACTCTTTGCAAATATCCAAGAGATAATGAGGCTCCCTGTAAGCATCACAACATTAGGTGATCTTTTTTTATGCGTAGCCTTGAAGAAAGCATCGGGAGTTTTGGCTAGCGGAGATAGTAAAAACATCAAGAGACTTGATGCGATCACTAAAATCCATTGCCAAATACCTACGTCCATTTTAAAATTTTCTTGAGGTTATAATTAAAGATTTGCTTTAAAACAGGTCTATTGATCGATGCAAATAGACGCTTGTCTTGTTATCTCCTATTAATCAACATCCCACCATACATTAACATTAATGCTATTGCCATCTGTAGCATCAAAAGCCTCTTGGTAATTATCTGCATTAAGGGCTTCTTCATCTGCGGGATAGGGCATACGTACAGGAATTAAACCATCATTGAGGCTAGCTTGTACATCAAGCAGTTCTGGAAAACCAGTACGTCTATATTCGATCCATCCTTCATAGCCGTTTATTAAATTAGCAATCCACTTTTGAGTAATAATCTGCTTTAATGGCGAACTATCAGGATTTAAAAATGCGGCATTTCCTGTAAGGTAATCGGCTGGTAAATCTGTTTGCCAGTATTCAAAGGCCTGAGTAACACCAGATTCATAGAGGGTTTGTGCATCTGCGGTGATAAGACCACGTTGTGCTGCTTCGGCAAGCAAGAAGGTAGTTTCCCATGCAGTGATGAAATTTGCATCTAGTACAGAAGTATCTTCTCTAAAAGCAGTGCTAGCAAGGGAAAGGTCTCCGAGAACTGCCGCTGTTGAGGTTGCATCTATACCATTGATTAGTCCTTGAAAGTCTCCATTGCTAGAAGAAGGTCTAAAAAAAGTTTCTAGGCGGTTATCATTTAAATTAACGAGGATATTCTCCATCGTTTCAGACAGTACAAAATTATTAAAATCTCCTACCCGCAGCTGCGCCAGGCGGAAGCTATTAGGATCTGTATTTGTAAAGTTGAATATCGCATTTTGCTCATTAGAAGTTATATAGTTGCCCTCTGCAAAAAGTGCTTGTAATTGCGCACTAACATCTACGCGATCTGAGATGCGCATTAAATGTTTTATTTTTAAACTATT
>CAWUIT010000255.1:0-4031 GCA_963922345.1 uncultured Dokdonia sp.
ACTTCCTCTAACCACACATTTTTATCTGAACGTTGTATCAAAGCTCTATCAAGATTGATCGCACTCTCACTAAATTGTTCAACATATGGCAAATCTGGACCATAATTTCCAAATTGTCGTAGTCCACTCATAATCTTTTGAAGGCTCTCTATAAATTTCCCATCAAATTTTGCAAATACTTGGTCTCTATCTCTAGGCACAGCCGTATAGGTAGTAATGCCACCTTCTTCATCTTCCTTACTTTGGGCCCATCGCCATTGATCCTCGTGTCTATCCCAATCACCTATAAGCATATCAAATATACGCGCACGTATGTACATACGTTCATCTAGGATATGCTCTTCAGACTCTCGTAATTCCTTAAAAAGGTCTTGAGTACTTTCTACCTCCTCACTAAAATGAAACATATGAGAATTTTCAAAATCACCATCGGGCTTCTCTACAATCATATAGAGTTCATCACCATACGTTTCATTAAAATCGCCTAATGCTTTTTGTTTAGGTACATAAAAGAGCTTGGGGTGTGTGTGTGGTATATTTAAAGCCCCAGCGAGTCTAGGTATTGCAAATGCTCCAAAGGGGTGCGCGGCTGTGTAGAAATCTTCAATCACCGAGGCAGGAACTGTACCCTTAAAATAGGTAGTCGCATCTAAGTCATTGTAGCCTGCAGATTTTAAGAATGCTATAGGATCCTTTGCGATGGCTCGCATATTATATTCTTTATCATCTTTGGTAACTAATCGTAACCCTTTAGTTTGATTTCCACCACCCGCTCTTTCAACCTTTAGACCACCGTAAAGGGTATCAAGAACTGCGACAGGTGCTTCTATTGATAGTCCATAGACATAGCGATAGTGCTTACCCCAGAAACGTTCATAAGCATCTGTTTTATTAATACTTTCAGCAGGGTAAATTGAGGCACTCATCTTTTTTGGAAATGATTCTGGCAGCTGATCTATGTTATATTTTTTTGCTTTCGCGAAAGCGGTATTCTTATAGATTTCTTTTAGTTCGTTATTTTCAAGAGCGTAATAATGTACCGTTGAAGCTCCATTCTCATATAGACGTACTTCTGTAAAACCAGGCTTTGTAGAAGTAAAAAGACCTCGTTTACCCAATCTAGCGGGCTTTACTGTACTACCAGTTCCTGAAATAATCTGTTTTATAGCGCCGTCATTTATGTACTGCATAGAGCGCTCGTGTCCTGACATTACAATCACCTTAGGTACATCAAAAGCTGCTTGCTTAATTGCATTCATAAGATCATTCATAAGCGGGTTATATCGATCTTGTTTTGACAAGCCTCCCTGCGATCGCAAGAAAGCCCAAGTCCCACCTACAAAAGGAATGAATAGATTTTCTGATGTAGGTTTATAAAAAACAGTAGACGGCACCTCGCCCCCGTAGATACCATTAGAATATAATGGATGATGCATCGCAATCAGTACTGTTTTATGCCTAGCCTTGCGCATCTCACTAGCAAGCAAAGTCTCAAACTGTTTGCGCGTTTTGAGTTCACATTTGTCATTAATACCCTTAGATTTACTCCAATCTTCAATGTACCACTGTGAGTTGATTAAAATCAATTCTATATGGTCATTTATATCAATTACCTCGAGAGGGCATCCATTTTTGGGAATAAAATGATCTTTTTCTTGATAGAAGTCTTCAATATATGTTTCTACATCTTCAAGCCCTTTTACTCCATAATCGTTCCATTCCTTCTCACCAGGTACAAAGAGGGATGTGCCCTTAAAATGAGTAGAAATATCTAATTGTAACTGAAGTTGTGACGCGATTTCTTTGTCCTTAAGGTTACTAGAATGAATATTATCTCCGAGAAACAGGAGAAAGTCATTCTCTGTTGCATTAGTAAATAAGTGTTTGCCCATTGCCTCATATAAGCCCTTTGAAGGACCCTGAGCAAAAGCGCCACCGTTTGCTATAGTAAAAAAGCTTGTGTAAGAGTCGGATGCATTACTATCATCATAGACAATTGACGCGTCTTTATAGTTGTCACGGTGCACAGCACAAGATTGGAAAATTATAATAATGGCAATAGTGAACCATCGCGTATGTATGCCTGAACTTGTTAGTCGTATTTTCAAAATTAGGATGATTATTTAAGCGAATGTAAATCTATATCTATTAAAAATGTCGTAACCTTTTCTCAAATATCTGTTAATAAAAAAACCTATTTCACTAGTGAAATAGGTTCGTTATTGGGAACTGATAATACTTCTAGATCCTTATAAATTCTTTATTGAGATTGGTATCTGCGATCATATCACGTGTAAAACTTAAATGGCCCTTAGTTGTTACAATTCTAAATCGATAATCCTTCATTTTTGTTAAGGTATCTAAGAGTAACCACTTTGATTTTAGCAATTTTGGTTTAGTTGATTTTAAACTTACTTCGAAGAAATATTTTATTCCTCTCTTTTCAGCCACAATATCGGGTGTTAATGCATTTCCAGTTTCTTGTCTTGTAAATGACTTTGGGGTCTCATAACCTTCGGCATCTGCCTTAATATTTTCGAATCCTTTATTTTCAAGGTACTCAATAGTTTCATTTAAAAATGCCGTGTTTTTATCTTCTGTTTTGTCCGAGTGTATCATAATCAGTAATATACGCGAGAGTATACTATAATTTTCACAAAGCAGGGTTAAAAGATTTTTCCAAAATGTTAAAGGATTCTAGTTTCTTTAAAAATCCAATGGAATAAGGAAGCCACAAGAATATACTTACAAGGATGCTTCTGAGATTTCTCCTTTTACAGGCCCTACGATGTTTGACGTAATCCATCCTCCATAAAACCCTCCAGGTTGTGGTTGTACTTTTTCATTGTCAATAAAACAGTCGAGATGCACGGGATAAAATGAAATATATCCTGCTATAATAGCAAACTCAGGAAACGGATCTGCATAGCTCCAGGCTACCTTAGATAGCGTCTTGTTTGGAGTAATGACATCCCAGTATTGAGCATTGCCCTTCCACTCACATAGAGAATTTCCTGTTGCTTTTTTTAAAAAGGCCATATTACAATCTTCTGGATGAATGTAATAAGTAGGAGGGCTGGCAGTTTCTAAAACACGGTAGGCTCTTTGTGTACTTGCAATTGTATAGGTGCCAAGTTGTACAACTATGTTACGTGTATCTATTTCTAATTGAGGAGGTCTGGGGTAATCCCATACGGATTCCTGACCTTCCTTTGGAGTTTTGGCAAATGTAGGTCGTTTTTGACCTTTATATTCCCAATTATTTCTGCTTTGGATAATCCAATCTGGAACTTTACTCATTTTTCTATTAAAGATACTGAGTAGAACCGAATTAATTAATCACGTGGGAAACATAAACCCTGTAATTAGTGTACTAGCAATTTTTTAGTCACACTTCCTTTTTGAGACGTGATTTTTACCAGGTAAAGTCCCGTAGGGAACTGATGTTCAACTTCTAATTGATCTATAAAATTATAAGTTGCTATCAATCGGCCTGTTTGATCATAAATGGCTGCATCCCCATAGTTATTGATTGCATCAATTATAAAAGAGGTTGTACTTGGATTGGGATACACTACGATGTCATTTTCATTAAAATTTTCTGTGCTTAAAGGATTTTGCCAAACTTCCCCCACATTATCACCCCAGATATACTCCACTAAGTCAGGTTGATCTATAAAAGGATTGCGATTAAATTGCCATTGATAAATTATATTATTCCGATTCATCTCAAAATCATCTGGAGGATCATTTCTGTGCCAGTCTAATAAAATATCTAGATCTCCTAACTCACCAACGGTGGTATTAGAAGGATTACCAGAAACCACCTCAAGGCCGTTATAACGTAAGGTTAAAAAGAAAATACTACGAGCTACATCACCATAAAAACTCCCTTGATTCCCAGATGGGCCATTATACTCTCCATAATCTTGATTACCCCGGGCGCTATTTTCTGGACCATCTGAAGCTCTTAGACCGTGAGCATCACTATTTGCGTGCCTAAGAGAATCTATCGTTGTAGTTGTAAATAC
>CAWUIT010000256.1:0-3971 GCA_963922345.1 uncultured Dokdonia sp.
AGGAGGCGGAGTAAACTTTGGCGCAGATGAAGACTATCAAGATTTTTACACTCGTGACGCACTCTCAAGAAATAATACTTTAAGTTATTCAAAGAGCTACGGCTCTGGAAACATTAGAGCATCAGTAGGTTATTCAAACGTTTTTGGTGTGGTAGAAAACACTGGGCAAGAACGAATTGCTGGTAGACTTAATTTTACTCAAAAATTATTTGATGATAAATTAACAATTTCTGGTAATGTCTCTCTATCTAGATTAAATGATGAATTTGCTCCTATCTCTGGAGAAGCAGGTTCAACTGGAGATTTAATTGGGGCATCTATTACTGCTAACCCAACAATACCAATTGATCCAAATCTTGCTCCTATAAGTAATCAACTTAACCCAGCAAATTTACTTGCTACATTTACAGGAATAAGAAATACAGAACGTTTTCTAGCCAATGTAACTGGGAAATATCAATTTACTGATAATTTTGCAGCAAACGTAACTGTAGGTTATGATAAAGCTTATATCCAAACAACATCGGCTTTTTCTTCTGCGGTTTTGGGTCGTGATGGTATCTCAGGTATTGGTAGAGGTAACTATAATGTAAACAATAACATTAACAAGCTTCTTGAAGCTTATTTTGAGTATGATCAAGAGTTTGATAATGTCAAATTAAATGTCGTAGCAGGTTATGCATATCAAGAGTTTGACAGAAACGGTGTTTTTGCAAATGCAGCCGGATTTAATACAACAGATCTAGGTGAAATAAGAGGGCAATTACAAAATCAATACGAAACAACACGTGCTGAAATTGGCGACGATTTCTTGAATTTTGGTTATGGAAATGACTTAAATTATTTTAGCCAATTCCAAGCAGGTACTGACGGAGAAAATGAAATAGTTTTCCAAGACTTGCCTTCTAATTTTACTCGTATTATCCCTGCTTATGTTGCAGGTACGTTTGACAATGCAGACGAATTACAATCTGGATTTGTGAGAGCTAACTTGGAGTTCAATGATAAGTTTTTAGTAACAGCTACAGCTCGTTACGATGGTTCAACTGTTTTTGGTCCAGAAAATCGTTACGAATTTTTCCCTTCAGGAGCAGTTGCTTGGAAATTAGATCAAGAAGACTTTGTAGGCGATGCTATCTCTACACTTAAACTAAGACTTGGAGCAGGTGTCGTCGGTAGCCAAGATGGATTAAGTTATGCTGGATTTTTACCAAGATTTGTTCCTCAAGGCGCAGGTATAGCCAACGACTTGAATATTAATGCTATTCCTGGTGTAGGTCTAGCTGGAAATAATAATCCATTCTTGAAATGGGAAGAAACTACAGATTACAACTTGGGTGTTGATTTTGGTTTTAATGAAGATCGCTTAAATGGATCTATTAATGTCTATAGAAAGGAGACTAGAGACCTTCTTATACAGTCTCAACTTGCTGCACCAACGGATAATCCAGACGGTATATCTTTTCAAAATTTACCAGAAGGTGTCGTAATTAATCAAGGGGTAGAATTAGCTCTTAATTATGATTTTATTAATACTGACGATTGGGGTTTTAGTACAAGTTTTAATATTGCTTATAATAATAATGAGGTTCAAGACTTAGATCGTTTTATTGATTATGCTCCTATCAACGGTGCTGGATTAACAAATGCATTTGCTCAGCGTATTGCAACTGGTCAATCATTAGGTTCTTTTTATATGGCTGAGTTCACTGGTTTTGATGAAGCTGGTTTCCCAACTTATAGAGATATTAATGGTGATGGCGTAGGTGATGAAAACAGCGATAAATTTTTCGTAGGTCAAGATGCACTACCAGATGTTACTACTGGATTATCCCTAAATGGCCGCTTTAAGAATTTTGATTTATCGGCTAGTTTTAATGGACAATTCGGGTTCTCTGTTTACAATGCAACAGATAATGCTTTCTATACTCCTGCTGGACTGCTTATTGGTAAAAATGTTACGAATTCAGTAATAAATGACGTAGTTAATGGAGTACAAGACCCATCACAAACAGTTGCTGTATCAAGTCGCTTCTTAGAAAAAGGGGATTTTGTTAGATTACAATCTGCATCTTTAGGTTATAATTGGCCTCTGAGCGGCGAAGGATTATTCGATTCGCTACGTTTAAGCTTCACAGGACAAAATCTTTTCTTGATAACTGGATATAGCGGTTTAGATCCTGAGATCTCTGTCAACACTGGCTCATTAAATGCCTCAAATATACCTTCAAGAGGTATAGATTATGCAAGTTTCCCAAGACCCCGTACTTACACATTAGGTGTGAATGTTACATTTTAAAATATAAAAAAAGAGGATATGAAAATTAATTTAAATTTTAGACAAGGTGCTCCATCTATTTTTGGAGTATGCCTTATCGTTCTTGCAGCTGTAAGCTGTACGGACTTAAAAGTAGAACCTACGGATTCCCTATTTCCAGATGCTGACGAATTATCATTTAGAGGTATAGATGAGCCAGCAGGATTCGTGACTGGTATGTATAATAGCCTTAATGGCTATATAGGAGACCAAGCTAATCTTTATGCGCTTAGTGAAGTTACTACTGATGCTGCTTTGGTTCCAACTCGTGGAGCTGACTGGGGAGATAATGGTATCTGGAGACAATTACACCAACATAACTGGTTAAACGATCATGCGTTTATCACAACCGTGTTTCTTCAATGGAATTCACTGCACTTTCAGGCAGCTCAAGTTTTGTCACCATTATCTACTGAAGCCACTTCCCAAGACCGTGCTGACGCTTACTTTTTAAGAGCGTTAGGTATGTGGGTAATACTTGATAATTTTGGACAAATTCCTGTAAGGAATCCTGAAGATGATATCTTAGTAGACCCAATCGTTCTAAGAGGTGGGGAAGCAGTGGATCAAATAGTATCTGATCTTAATAATGCTATTGATGGTTTACCTTCTGGTGGGCCAGGATCCGGAAACAACAGAGCGACAAAAGCTGCTGCACGATATCTTCTTGCAAAAGTTTTACTAAACAAACACGTTTATATAGGAGCTTCTCCAGACAACGCAGATATGAATCAAGTAGTTTCATTAGTTGATCAAATTGCTGGTGAAGGTTATGGACTAGTTGATGGATATTTTGATATTTTCCGTGAGTCTTTAGATAATGAAACAATTTGGTTTCTTCCTACCGCTGTTGGAAATAGAATATGGAATGGACTTCACTATAACTCAGCACCAGAAATAGCTGGCGGAGGATGGAACGGTTTTTCAACTCTTGCTTCTTATTATGATCTTTTCGAAGGGAATTCAGATAATAATGAACCAGGTAATGGTCAAGAGGAAAGAAGAGGATTTGTACCAACAGAAGGATTGCCAACATCTGCCGTAGAAGGGGGCTCTGATGTCAATGATGATGGCTTTGCAGATGGATCGCAAATAGGATTTGGTTTCTTAATTGGTCAACAATATGCTGTTGATGGAACACCTTTAAATGATAGATTAGGAAATCCACTTACGTTTAAGAGAGAGTTTACCGATAATGCAGGTAATCCAAGTCTTATTAATAATTCTGAAACAACGGGAATACGTACAATTAAATATAACCCTCGTTATGGTGGTTTTACAGCACACGAAATATTCTTCAGATATTCTGATGCACATTTAATGAAAGCAGAAGCGATCTTAAGGTCTGGCGGTAACCCTACAGATCTTGTAAATGAACTACGTATTCTTCGTGACGCAAATCCTATTGGTAATGTTACCGAACAGGATATGATTGATGAGAGAGGACGTGAACTTTATATGGAGTTCTGGAGAAGAAACGACCTAATTCGTTTTGGACAATATACTAGTGATTGGTCACTTAAGTCTGAATCGGCTATTGGAGATGAGACAAAAAATCTTTTCCCTATCCCTGCTAGTCAGGTTAATTTAAATCCAAACCTTACTCAAAATCCAGGCTACTAAACTTGGTACAATAATTAGCTTAAAAGAGGGT
>CAWUIT010000257.1:0-3961 GCA_963922345.1 uncultured Dokdonia sp.
TTCCAAACACCTTTTACACCTACTTCTTGAATGAGCTCCTTAAAAAGTCCTGCCCACCAATCGCGTACTTCTGGATTAGTATAATCTGGAAAGTTACACTCCCCTGGCCACACTTTACCTTTCATATAAGGGCCATCTGCTCGTTTACAGAAATAGTCATTTTCAATGCCTTCTTGATAAACCCAATAATCCTTGTCTATCTTAATTCCTGGATCTATTATAACGATCGTCTTAAAACCATCATCTGCTAGCTCTTTTACCATTCGTTTTGGATCGGGAAAATAATCCTTGTTCCAAGTAAAACACCTCCAGCCATCCATATAATCTATATCAAGATAAATTCCATCACAAGGGATTTTTAACTCCCGGAATTTACTAGCTATTTCCTTAACATTACTTTCTGGAAAATAACTCCATTTACATTGATGATAACCTAATGCCCATAGTGGTGGCAATTCTGGTACACCTGTGAGATTTGTGTAGCTTGCAACCACGTCAGACATCTCGGGACCGTAGATAAAATAATAATTCATCTCTCCACCCTGCGCCCAAAAACTAGTCACCCCCATACGCTCGTGGGCAAAGTCAAAATAGGTTTTAAACGTATTATCAAAAAAGACCCCATAAGCCATCTTATGATGTAAGCCTATATAAAATGGCACTGATTTGTAAATAGGATCTTGATCTTTGGCAAACGCATATTGGTCTGTTGCCCAATTATGTACACGCTTACCTCTCAAATTGGAGTGCATAGGTTTATCACCTAGACCGTAATAAGACTCAGCGTGCTGTGCCTTTTTACTCATTTTTACAATATTACCTCCGTACTGAAAACTTTCTTCATAATGAAAGCCTAGCTCATCTTCATTAATAAGGTTTCCCTGCGTATCAAAAATAGCTGTCTGAAGACTTTTCTTTTCAATCCTAATCTTAAGCTTTGCAGTATGTACATAGTGATACTCATCATCTTCCTTCAACTCGAGATGGTTGTATCCCTTTAAGGCTTGCTCATCAATAGCATATGAAAAATCAGGCTCAAAAACACCACCCGTAGCAAATCGAAAACGTATGACGCTATCTCGCAATACCGTGAGTTCTAGAATCACCTCATTTGCAGTAGTAAAATATAGTATATCTGTTTCTTGCTTAAAATCAACAATAGCGTTAGGAAATTGATTCCCTTTTTGTTCAAGTTCAGTATTTACAATCATAGTAAATTATTAATCCCAATTGGGAATTATTTTTGAGTCCTGAGGACTGTTTTCCAGTATTATAATAGATTTCTACAAATATAATCAGAGTAGAAAATAGATAATTATTCAAATAAACACTATCTACTATTAATATATAGTGAAATTAGAATTAGTTATTAACGCTAACGTTTTCGTAGTTAATTATCTGTGTAAAAATGAGACTTTATATTACTAGAAGCGCATAACTCCTGTTTACTTTGGAAAAGTTGTCACCCGCTTTTCATTACAATTCCTCGTCGTGGCTTTGCCAGCGACTGTGGGATTTACCTGGAATCGGGGCTAGCAGGTTTTGACCGTGATTATCCTAAACGCTCAACAAAATGTCTGTAAAACTATTTAAGGCCTAATTGTGCGCCAAGAAATCTCTTAAAGCACCCTCTAGACTATAATAGCTTTGACAAATTTCTTTATTAAAATTCGTTTTAAAGTGTTTAGATATACTCGTAGTTCATTATACTATTCTCAATTTTAAGATGCATTTAATTCAAAAACAACTCCAGCAAGTGGTGCAACTTTTACAATTGCAGAATGTGATTTACCATTCCAGCCTTTATCAGAGACTTTTAAACCTTTGTTGTGATAGTCACCTGTCCCTGAATAATCACTCGCATCGCTGTTAAAAATTTCGCGTAAGCGGCCTTTAAAAGGAACACCGATGCGATAATTCTCTCGAGGGAGTGGCGTCATATTGAATAAACAGACTAAAACTTTATCTGGATTTTTTCCTTTTCTCAAATAGCTTAATACCGCATTCTCACTATCATCATGTGCTATCCACTCAAAGCCTTCAGGCTCAAACTGTTTCTCGTATAATGCTGGTGTAGTGGTGTATAATTTATTAATCGCTGCAAAGGCGTTGAGCATAGATTTGTGTATATCATAATCTAAAACATACCAATCTAATTGTTCCTTAAAGTCCCACTCTGTACCTTGTCCAAACTCACTTCCCATAAAGAGTAATTTTGCACCTGGGTGTGTATACATAAAGGTGTATAGCAAGCGTAAGTTTGCAAATCGCTGCCACTCATCTCCTGGCATTCTTCCCAAAATAGATTGCTTACCGTACACAACCTCATCGTGAGAGAGTGGTAGCATAAAATTCTCAGTAAATCCATAGGTCATTGAGAAGCTTATCTCATTGTGATGGTGACTACGGTAGAGCGTATCTCGCTTAAAATAGTTAAGCGTATCGTGCATCCATCCCATCATCCATTTCATACCAAAACCAAGACCTCCCAGAAAAACAGGTTTACTTACCATTGGGAAACTTGTAGACTCTTCTGCAATAATCTGTATGTCTGGAAACTCTCCGTAGACCGCTTCGTTAAGCTCTTTGAGCAAGGATATTACTGCTAGGTTCTCTCTACCACCTTGATCGTTAGGTTCCCACTCACCCTCCTCACGACTATAATCGAGATATAGCATAGAAGCTACGGCATCTACACGTAGCCCGTCAACATGATATTGTTCTAGCCAATACATTGCATTACTTATAAGGAAGCTACGCACTTCATTGCGCTCGTAATTAAAAATGAGTGATTTCCAATCTTGATGATACCCTTTGCGCACATCTGGATGTTCATAACAAGCAGTCCCGTCAAAATTTCCTAATCCGTGAGCATCTTCTGGGAAATGGGATGGCACCCAGTCTAATATTACACCAATATTTGCATTATGGAGTGCTTCTATAAGCACCATAAACTCTTCTGGATACCCAAAACGAGAAGTGGGCGCAAAGTACCCGGTTACTTGATAGCCCCAACTAGGATCATAGGGATGCTCCATAACTGGCATAAACTCAACGTGTGTAAAGTTCAACTCCTTAACATAAGTGACTAATTCTGTAGCTAGCTCCGTGTAGCTTAGACTGCGATTACTTTCTTCTATTTTTCTTTTCCAGCTTCCTAAGTGCAGTTCATACACAGAAAATGGCGCGTTAAGACTGTTGTGCTTGTGCCGCTTTTGCATCCACTCACTATCTTTCCACGTATGATTTGTTTTGTAAACTACAGAGGCAGTTTGTGGCGGGTGCTCTGCTCTTCTCGCATAAGGATCTGCTTTTTCTGTAATGATCTCATTATGATTAGAATGTATTCTATATTTATAAATTTCGCCGTGAGCGATACCAGGTATAAAACCTTCCCAAATACCACTAGAATCCCAGCGAACATTTAATTTATACTCACCATCTTTCCAAAAATTAAAGTCTCCAATTACAGACACTTGATTTGCACTAGGTGCCCACACTGCAAAGTAAGTCCCCTCAACTCCGTCAAGAGTTATTGGATGACTTCCCATTTTCTCGTAAAGGCGAAAGTGTTTTCCTGCTTTAAAAAGGTTGATATCAAAATCGCTAAATAAGCTATGTGCTTGAACTTTATCCATTAAATAGTGGTTCCAGATTCTATAGTAGCGCCATTTTTAATTACAACAATACCGTCTCGTATTACATAGGTATCTGTTTCTGTATCCTCAAGGTGCTTCCCTCCTGTGATACGTACATCATCACCGATTTTTGCATTTTTATCAATAATGCAATTTGTTATAAAACACCGATCACCTATTCCCACGTGAGGTACACCCTTTGCTCGAGCTGCATTAATCTCTTCAAGATCTAAAAAGCGATTGCTTCCCATCACATAGCAATTATCTATTACAGTCTGTCGTCCTATTCTAGATCGTATACCTATAATGGAGTTTTCTACGCG
>CAWUIT010000258.1:0-3945 GCA_963922345.1 uncultured Dokdonia sp.
CACTGCATCATAACGCCCCGAAAAATCAATAGGCACCTTTCGGTAAATGATTTCCACATCCTTTCCTTCATCACGTAACTTGCGCACGGCAATAGCGGTATCTTCTAGATAATATTGATCTAAGGGCGAAGTGGTCTGATCATCACCAGAAAAGCAGATGTACTTTGTTTTTTCATTGAGATTATATTCGGAGCAGAATTCCTTTCGCGTAAGAAGCAAACTTTCATCATAATGCGGCTCAAACTGTGGTGTTCCCGTGACAAATATTTTCGATTCCTTCGTTTTCGGGTAATATTCAAGCAGTTGCGCCTTCATTAGATCAGACCAAACGAAATAATAATCCGTCTCCACCGTCGTCATTCCCTTGGGCAGATTATCCCAACTGTAAATCCAACAGGCCGTCTTAATTCCCAGATCTTTTGCGGCAAGAATGGGTGCGATGGCCTGTGTTGCACGCTGTGTGGTGCAAAAAACGAGATCGGGGCGATGTTCCTCTAGCTGTGCTTTAACAAGCTTATATCGCTCCGTACTGCGCTCTCCTGCATTCATCTTGTCCATCAAGCGTTGCCAGCCTTTTTGACTCACACTAAAGGTCTCGTGATACTTTACAAACGCACTTTTGGTTGCCCTTTTAATCCCATCCCACCGCAACGGAAACCGGTACGTGGAATATACAGGATCTTTAGTCCGCTTTCGCGAAAGCGCTAACTCCACCCTTTTACGTGCGTGACTTATCGTTGCTGTACGAGGATGCAATTGCGTACTTTCTATCTTGAGCTCCTTGTACCCTAACTCCTCCTCGAGTGGAAACACGGTATTGTTCCAATACGTAATATCAAAACCCTGCGCCTCCCCCATTTCCTTAAACTTCGCAAAGGCAAAATTGCGCAGTCCCACGCCATCTGGAAAAAGTACAAACACCTTCTTTCCCATACCCTACGCCTTGCGGAACTTCAATTTATCGCGCTGTACCTGCTCGATAGGAAGGATGTCTGTAGCCTTATAATCCAGCGCTTGGTATACGGCTCTGAGGTCACGCGCCAGCTTGCGCATTCCCGCAGGCTCTAGCGACGCACTGTGATCTGTACCTTTCCAAGTGCGATCGAGCGTGTAATGGCGCTCCACTACATTTGCCCCTAGCGTATACGCTGCCATATCTACAGCAATGCCGAGGTGATGGCCTGAAAATCCAATGGTTTTTACACGATCGCTATATTTTTCTAACAATGTTTTTATATCCAGCAGGCACACATCTGGAAACGGCACAGGATAGCCAGAAGTACAATTGTAAAGTACCAGATCCTTACCTCGATTGTGCTTTTCAAAAAACTGTACGAGCGTTTCTATCTCATCTTTAGTTGTCATTCCCGTAGAGCAATGGATCTCTCCATTGTAGTTTTCACATAACCAGCCCAGCATCTCATAGTGATTGTTGCACGCACTTGGGATTTTTATAAACTCAGGATTGAGCCCCGCAATTTCCTTTGCACTTGTCGTATCCCATACTGATGTAGAATAGGTAATCCCTAGATCTTCGCAGTGTTTTTTTAGTTCGGCGTGTTGCTCAACGTTAAATTCAAGAAATTCCCGATGCGCCCCGTATGTATCTCCATAAGAATTTACAGGATTAGGGTGCGGTGCTTCGTACTGCTCTTTTGTGAGCAATTCTATATTGTGTCGCTTCTGAAACTTTACAGCGTCCACTTTGCAGAAGATGGCGGCGACTTTGATCATTTCCTTGGCAATTTTCATATCGCCTTTGTGGTTTCCGCCTATCTCGGCGATGGTATATGGAGCTTTGTAACTACTCATAACGGGTATTGTATTTTAAAATAAATTCGCAGGCTTCTCTTATGGCGCCACTCGCACTGTCATTATTGAGAATGATATCTGCGTGATTTTTTATGGTTTGCGTAGCATTTGCAGGAGTGAGCGACCATCCAGCGGCACAAACATTGGCCAGGTCATTTACATCATCGCCTACATAGGCTATTTGAGAAAAGTTGATATCTCGTTCGCTGGCTATTTGCGTCAGCAGGCTGTACTTGTCTTTCACGCCCAGAAAGACATCGTCTATTTTTAATTTTTTCATTCGGCTGGAGACGATCTTTGAGTCTTCTGAGGTCATCACCATCACCGCTACATTATGTTGCCTGAGGATCTCAAGTCCCATCCCGTCGCGCATATCAAACTTTTTCATCAGTTCGCCGTCAGTACCGTAATACACACATCCATCGGTAAACACTCCATCTACATCAAGAATTAAATGTGAGATACGGGAAGCCTCTTTTCCTTTCTTAAGTCGAGTTGCGAGCAACTTCTCTACAATCTTCCAGTCGGTAAGGGTATCTATTTCTGTGAGGGAATCCTCTGGCATTTGTACTGTTGTGATGTTGCCGGATATTCTGTTGCCGCTTTCGCGAAAAGCGCTACTCGATGTTACATAGCACGCTCCATTCTCGATCATCAATCCTTCAAAATCCTGTCTTCGAGGCCTGTTAAAAATATCATAGTTGCGCGGAGTTCCGTCACTATTCCAGGTAAAGCGATGCGTATTTACAACGGTGAGCGCTGCATCATGGCCTTCATTTTGAGACAATTTATCAAGACAATTGTTGATATCCCTAGCTGTCGTAAAAGGTGATGTCGCCTGCAAAAGGCATAAGGCGTCAAAAGGTTCCTCAAGACCCTTTACAAATACTTGCATCGCAAGTTCCGTCGAAGCAGTATCAGTCGCCGAAGCTGCACTGCGCTCAACAGCCTTTACTTTTTTTGCCCAATAATACTCACGATCGATAAAGGAAATAATTTCCTCGTCATCTGTAAATACATAAACTTCATCAAGCCGGGAAGCAATGGCTTCACCCAGCACCCAGCAAAACAAGGGTCTCCCTAGAAGCTTCTTTTTGTTCTTTCCGGGAATGCCTTTTGAACCTTTTCTAAGGGGGATAAAACCTATGCTTTTCATAGTCTCTGTAATATCTTATGGGAGTACTTGTCCCAAGTGCCATTTTGAGCAGATAAAAGTACGTTTTTTCAAGTTAAAAGACTTGATGAGATGGTTATATCTGAATAACTCCTTAAAACTATATCAAAATAGATATTGCCTTTTGTCGAGCCATAGTTCAAGCGAGCGTATCCTCTAAAATTTTATAGGAGGCAAGTTATTTTTCTTTGCAATCGTTTCTGGTTTGAGCGGTTGTCGATGCTTGAGGGTTCTTTTTAAGCGCCAGATTTCTTTGGTTAAGACACGCAGGTATGCTTTAAAGTATCGAAAATCCTTGAGGGCATACTTTTTGAAATTATGAAAAAGAAGCTTTGCAATCTTATAAAAAGGCTTCTTATAGTACACCAAATAAAACCGAAATGAGTTTTTAAGCTGATGCTCAAATCTAAAGTAATTGCGACCCTGCGTTTTCCTTTTTTCCACATCTACACGGTGGTTTACAGCAATGTCATAACTATACACTATGTCATACCCCAGATCCAAAACCTCAACCGAAACGGCCGACTCCTCCCCATAAATATCCATCCACACTGGAAATCCTCCCGTTTGATCATAAACTGATTTACGTATTGCAAAGCCACAGCCTACGAATTCGCTGGTTTTGTAATCGTCTCCAGTTCTTATTTGTTCCCTCGCAACAGCATCCGAAGGAAATAAGCCTCTTACTTCTTGAAAGGCGAGAATGGCGAGAAGTTCGCTTTCGCGAAAGCGCCCTAAAACCAGTGCTGTAAAATCTTGAGACAGTGGGTGCGCATCATCATCCAGGCCAATGAGAATGTCGCCTTTTGCCTGTTTATAAAGCTCGTGGCGCGCTGGTGAGGCGCTTATTGAGGTCGTTGCAGTATGCCACCGTACCCAGTCATAATAAGGGATAAGCTCCTCCGTAAGGGCGCAACCATCAATAAATACGCGTACCTCTTGTGTTGTAGGATCGAGGT
>CAWUIT010000259.1:0-3899 GCA_963922345.1 uncultured Dokdonia sp.
GTGTAAAATGCCTTTTTATAAGTTCCTTTTTCACCTATAATTCCTTTTCGATTCCAGCCATCTTGAACACCTGGTAAGTTGCGACGTGGACTTCTAAAATCATAGAGTATCCACGGTGATACACCTGCGAGATTAGGTATTCTATCTAGTAAGGAAATTGTTCGTTTATAAACATCATCTTGAAACTCCTCAGACCATCTCGTAAGAGCATCTGCGTGAAAACCAGCTTTTGCTCCTGCACCAAACTCACTTACGATGACAGGTTTATTAGAATTAAATACAAATGTCGCCGAGTCGATAACCTCTGGTAATCCTTCATACCAACCTAAATAAGTATTAAAGCTCACGAGATCCGTAAATTCGCTGAATGGATCTGTAATGGTATAGGTGCCATCTATAAGCTTTTGCTTAAATAAGGCTGCAGATAATAAGCGGGTATCATCAAGTTCTCTTGTAGTTTTTGCAAGCCTTTTGAGAAAGGAAAGACGTGGTGCTGTAGTAGGAGTTTCATTAGCTAAAGACCAAATGATTACACTCGCGCGATTACGATCACGATTAATGAGGTCGCGCAGTTGTCTCTCGGCATTTATAAACGTATCTTCCTTTTCCCAGTCTATGGTCCAATACACTGGGATTTCCTCCCACAATAACATACCACGCTCATCTGCTAGTTGCGACATATATGTACTATGAGGATAATGGGCTAGACGCATAAAATTTGCACCTAGGGCCTCTGCACTTTTAATGAGTCGCAAGGCATCTTCTTTTGTTGTAGCACGACCACCTTTTTCAGAGTTTTCCTCATGTACAGAGATTCCTTTCAAAAATATAGGCTTGTCATTGAGCAAAATTTGATTGCCCTTAGTCGTTATTGTACGTAATCCTATAAGGTCATTTAAGGTGTCTGTCTTTGTAGTAAGTGTAAACAGATATCTTTTTGGATTTTCTAGTGACCATCGTATTAATTGATCACTAACTGGAATTTTAAAAGGTATCAAATCACTCCCCTCGGATTCTAAAGTTACGTCAACTTCTAGTTCACGATTTGTTATATGTATAGAAGTTGCAGTAGGGGAAGAAAGCTTTATAAAACCTCTTACCTCTTTGCTATTAGCTGGATTGAGTTGTAGCTCATAATTTTCTATATACGTTTTGGGAAGTATGACTAGATTTACATCTCGAGTGATGCCTCCATAATTCCACCAGTCTGTGACATCTGTAGGTACCGCTTCTTTGTGTCTTTTATTATCTACACGTACTACAATAGAGTTAGTACCATCTGTCATAAGTGTAGATACATCAAAAGCAAACGGAGTAAAACCACCCTCGTGCATTCCAGCTTTTTGACCATTTACGTAGACATCTGTTCTATAGTTTGCAGCGGCAAAGTGAAGTAGTACCTTTTCGTTTTCTGTGATGCGGGGCTTTTCAACTTTTTTTCGATACCAGATACTGCCCTCATAATAAAATAATCGCTCTCGCTGTGAGTTCCAATCACCTGGAACCATTAGGGAATCTGCATCTTGAAAACCATATTCAAGTCGGTCAGACTTGTCTTTTGCAACCGCATCTAAGGCAGCAAAATCTGTCTTCCATAGCTCGGATTCGTCAAAGGGTGTACGTACAAAATCATAAAAGAAAGCTTCATAACGATCTACAAAATATTGCCAGTGTCCATTAAGAGAAATTACATCTCTATTTTCAATATTTTGTGGTGCCGGGACCTCAAATTGACCGTAAAAGGTAGTTTGGATACCAATTATTAATCCTAAACAGTAATATAGCTTCTTCATATTTTAAATATATAGAATGTAAAGGAGTTATTAATAATGTTTCAGTTGCGCATTGTGAATCGATCAATAATTGAAATTATTTTTATTTCAAGTGTGCGTTACGCTTTCGCGAAAGCGTAAAAAAATTCAATAACTAAATAGAGAACTACTTGTATTTAAGGATAATTCAACGCTACTAGGTTGTAAAGTAGCCATATAATTGATAGGCAAGAAGTGCTATACCTGCAATGATCAGGTAGGAGTTTACGGCTGTATAAAAGGCTTTATAGCTATGTCGCTTTTTCCATAAAGATATCAGGAGTACGATAGGAACAAGTGCCAGAATTTGGCCTACTTCTACACCTACATTAAAACTTATAATCTTGGCTAGGAACTGTTCTGCTCCCATATCAAACGATTGCAATCTTGCTGATAATCCTAAGCCGTGAATGAGCCCAAACGCAAATACCATAACAAGCAAGTCGGGAGACTTAACTTTCAACTTATCAAAACCTCCTAGGTTTTCAAATCCTTTGTAGATAACACTAAGGGCTATTACCGCATCAATAAGGTGCTCATCTACTTTAATAGCTAGGTAAGTAGCACCTATCAAAGTAATGCAATGACCAAGCGTAAAAACGCTTATAAATTTGACAATATCTTTTAATCCCTTAAGGTAAAAGACAACACCGGTGAGAAAAAGTAAATGATCATAGCCTGTGAGCATGTGCTTTCCTCCCACAAACATATAAGAGAGAAGCCCCCCATTATTTAATAATTCTTGATCACCATCGCTCACACCGTGCGCCATCATCGTAAAGGGAAGGAGGAGTAGGGAGGAGAGGAGTATTCTATTTTTAGTAGTGACTTTCAAAAATTACTTCTTACGGTTAAAAAATAGAAATAATCCACCCAGCAAAACAATGCTTCCAATCCAATAGATGTAGGAAGGAATACCATCCTCATCTTCGTGCGTATGGGTATGAGTTTCTTCGCTGTGACTATGTCTTACCTCAAAGGTAAGCGTTGCCCAGTTAGACTCGTGTGTAAGGCCTTCTTCTGTTGTAGGAACTAAGTGTATAGTGCGCAAGAACCAAAAGCCATCTGCTGTGAGTTTTACATCGATCATTCCATTAGCATCTGTTCTAAGCTTTTGTCCTGATGTATGCTCGTGTGTTTCAGTTTTTGATGAATCCTCTGTTAATGAGGTATCGTCGTGTGCGTGTGGCTCCCCACCATCGTGTGAGTGAGTATCTTGTTTTGCGTGACTATGTTCTCCAGAATCATTATGGCTGTGCGTTTTTACGTTGTCTTGAGCGTGATTTTCATCATCATCGTGATGGTGTGCATCTTCTCCTTCGTGAGTGTGTGCTTTTGTATCACCGTGGCTATGGTCTTGATTTGTAGTAGCGTGCGAGTGACTTGAAGGTGAAGCTTTATAATCTGCATATACAAGCTGATCTGCCAACGGTTTACTGTCTCTAAGAAGTTGAACCTTTAAAACATCTCCAGTATGAGCCTCATATGGATTGCTTTGTGGAATAAACTCTATTGGGTATCCCAAATTTGTATTCCAATCTGTTGTTTTTGTATCACCTACTTGAAAGATAGCTTTTACGTGTTTTGAATACTTCTCGACAGCACTATTTTCTAAAAGATTATTAGCACGTCTGTATTCCAACAAATCTGTAATGCCATCGTGTACGAGGTAGTTATTAAAAGCATCTGCATCCATCTCAATAAGTCGTGACTTAGTAGAAAGCCCAGCTACCCACGTTCCTGCATTTCCAGTAGTAAAGTGTAGCGTAGTGATACTATCTTTTTCTGACCATTGATCTTCTGTCATTTTGAGACGCTCACCATTTCCAACAAGACTTACATCGATCATACGATCTCGATCTATTACATTCTCACTTTTTTCAAAAGTTCCATTGTATAGATTAATGACACTTTTTTGATTTGGTTCTAGAAAAAATGTTTCCATTTTCAAGAACATATCGTGGCTACAAAGTATTACAAAGCAAAGGAGTAAGAATAGTCTATTTTTCATGTTAATTGTGGCATTTAGGAAAAACTCAAATATAATTGACTTTGCATTATATACGAGAATATGATGGGTAAAGTTTT
>CAWUIT010000260.1:0-3869 GCA_963922345.1 uncultured Dokdonia sp.
GATTCTCCCGGTGAAGGGACTTTCATTTCTAAAACCATAATGTTTCTGGTTACGCTTTCGCGAAAGCGGTTTATTAATTATTATTTTTCTGGCGTTTCAAAAACGCTATCAATGACTTTTTTGTGCCGTGCCTTTGATCTCGTGCTACTACCTGCAGCAGGAGATGCATATACTCGACGGGAAGCCACTCGTAATTTTACAAGATCAAAATTCATAAGCATATACCCCCAAGCGCCCATATTCTTAGGCTCCTCTTGTGCCCAAACGTAATCTGTAACATTGGGATAGCTTTCTATAATCTCTTCTAATTGTTTTAATGGTAGTGGGAATAATTGCTCTATACGAACTAAAGCTACATCTTCTCTTTCAATTTCTGTGCGGCGCTCTAGAAGGTCGTAATAAAATTTACCGGTACAAAATACAAGTGATGTCACTTTTTTCTTATCTACACTTGTGTCATCCAGCACTTCTTGAAAACTTCCTGTGGCAAGATCCTCTTTTGAACTTACGACAAGAGGGTGTCTTAAAAGTGATTTTGGAGTAAATACAACCAATGGTTTTCTAAAATTCCACTTCATCTGGCGACGGAGCAGGTGAAAGAAATTTGCAGGTGTTGTGATATCTGCCATGATCAAATTATCGTTTGCACAAAGCTGGAGATATCGCTCCATACGAGCACTTGAGTGCTCTGAGCCTTGACCTTCATACCCGTGAGGCAAGAGCATAACGAGACCATTTTGAGTTTTCCACTTAGACTCTGCCGCCGAAATGTACTGATCCATCATAATCTGCGCTCCGTTTGAAAAGTCTCCAAACTGTGCTTCCCAAATAGTTAAGGTACGCGGTGATGCCATCGCATACCCGTAGTCAAAACCTACAACACCATACTCTGAGAGTAGGGAATTGTAAATATCCATTTTACCTTCTACATCTAGACGATTGTGAAGATTGATTTCTTCCACATCATCTTCTGTCTTAATAATCGCATGACGGTGAGAGAAGGTACCGCGCTCAACATCTTGACCTGAGATACGTACATTAAAGCCTTCTTCCATAAGCGTAGCATAGGCTAGGAGTTCTCCCATACCCCAATCTAACTTATTA
Source organism: uncultured Dokdonia sp. (assembly GCA_963922345.1). GTDB lineage: Bacteria > Bacteroidota > Bacteroidia > Flavobacteriales > Flavobacteriaceae > Dokdonia. The sequence continues at coordinate 1,105 of CAWUIT010000260.1, forward strand.
GTCTCTGTGTATTGCTTATTTCGATCTTGAATAATACGTTGGATCTTGCGTATAAATTTTTTGTCGTCTGGCAGGTGTGTGATACCCTTTGCTAGCGTATCAAGCTTTTTCTGATCGTATGTTGTGTCTACAGCCGTAAGAATATCTTCTCTACTACCTATCTCGTACCCTTCCCAATCGTCTGCAAGGATCTCTGTGATAACAGTTTTATCTTTTTTACGAGACTCTTCCAGATCTTCTTCTAGGTCTTCTTTATACTCTTTTTCTAATTGCTTTACGTGGCCTTCGTTAATTACCCCCTCTTCACGTAGCTTTTTTGCATAAATATCTCTTGGACTCTCGTGTTTAGCTATGGCTTTATAAAGTAAAGGTTGTGTAAACCTAGGCTCATCTCCTTCATTGTGTCCATATTTTCTATATCCTAAAATATCGATAAACACATCTCGCCCAAATTGCATTCTAAAGTCCAAGGCAAATGCAAATGCGTGACAAACAGACTCTACATCATCTGCATTTACGTGTAATACAGGAGAGAGGGTAACTTTTCCCACATCTGTACTATACGTAGAAGATCTAGCATCAAGGTAATTAGTAGTAAAACCTACTTGATTATTTGCTACAATATGGATTGTCCCACCTGTACGGTATCCTTCTAATTGTGCCATCTGCACAATCTCATAGACAATACCTTGACCTGCTACTGCGGCATCACCATGTATTGCTATGGGTAATATTTTCTTTTCGTCTCCACCTAATTGATTATCAATTTTAGCGCGAGACATTCCTTCTATAACGGCTCCTACAGTTTCTAGGTGTGAAGGGTTAGGTGCTAAGTCCATACGGATTTTTTGACCTTTACTGCTTTCGCGAAAGCTCGTCCACCCCATATGATATTTTACATCACCATCAAAAAGTTCGTTTTCTGCATATTCCTTACCGTCAAATTCCGAGAATATAGCTTCTGGTGATTTACCAAAGATATTTGCAAGAACATTGAGACGCCCACGGTGAGCCATCCCTACTACAAACTGCTCAATACCCTTGTCTGAGCCACGCTCTATAAGGGTATCTAGGCCTGGAATCATCGCATCAAGACCTTCTACTGAGAATCGTTTTTGACCTACATATTTTGAGTGTAGAAAACCTTCAAAAGAAGCTGTTTGATTTAATTTTTTGAGGATGTGTTTTTTCTCTTCTGCAGAAAATGATGGATGGTTATCATTTTTATTAAGCCAGTTTTGAATCCACGTAATTTCTTCTGGATTACGTATGTACATATACTCTATCCCGATGTGGTCACAATAAATGGCATTGAGATGATTTACAATCTCACGTAAACTAGTTTTTCCAATTCCCAAAATAGATCCGGCCTCAAACTGCGTGTCTAAATCTGAGTTTGAAAGACCAAAATTCTCAAGAGCTAGCGTAGGTTCATACTTGCGACGCTCGCGTACAGGGTTTGTTTTTGTAAAAAGATGACCTCTATTGCGATAGCCATCAATCATTTTTACCACTTGAAACTCCTTCTGTATTGCCTCAGGTATTGCTTGATCTGTAGCTCCCATCTCGTTAGATACGGCATCGCTGCTTTCCATCCCAAAGTCAAAACCTTGGAAAAAGGCACGCCAACTAGGTTCTACACTGTCTGGGTTAAGTAAATATTGATCGTAAAGCTCAGCAAAGTAAGCGGTATGTGCGGCATTCAGAAATGAAAATCTATCCATTTGATATTTTGGTTCTGCGTCTTGCGACAATAGAAGTGCAAAAATACAATAATTAACATTTTTGCCCATAGAATAGCTATATTTATAACACTTAATTAAGATTAACTACTTATGGCATTGAGAATATTAACCATCTATTTGCTACCCTTTTGTTTCCTTTTTGCCGCAAGCTCCGTGGTAGGTCAAGAGTCTAGAGAGGCGCCCAAAAGCGAATTTTGGAGTAAAGTCCGTTTTGGGGGTGGACTGGGTTTAAATTTTGGACGTAATGCAACAAATATTACGATTGCTCCAAGTGCATTATATCAACCTAATGAATATATCGCCTTTGGTCCAGGGCTCAACTACACATATCAAAAATTTGGGGATTTCAAAACTTCGCTTATTGGCGGTAGCGCTATTGTAATCGTGAATCCTTTAGACTTTTTACAATTATCTGGAGAGCTGGAACAGTTAAGAGTGAATCAAGCAATTGATGGCGAACCAGATATACCAGGCTTCTGGAATACCGCTTTATTTCTCGGAGCAGGTTTTAGACTCAATGTAGGTGGGAGAGGCCTTGGTGCTATTGGGATGCGTTACAATGTACTTTTTAATGACAGAGATCAAATATATGCCGAGGCATGGCAACCCTTTGTGAGGGTTTATTTTTAAAATTAATGTGCTTTCGCGAAAGCGCAACATCAACAATCCAATCGATATGAAATTACTACTCTCCACACTAATGGCACTTTTAAGCGGGCAAATGGTCTTTACTCAAATCGCCGAAAGTGACTCCATTGATGCCATCTTTTCAGAGTGGAACGAGACGACACCTGGTGCTTCACTAGGTATTATCAAAAACGGAAAACTTGTTTATGCGAAAGGGTATGGACTCGCAAACCTAGAGTACGATATTCCTAATGATGAGAACTCTGTTTTTAGAATAGGATCTACCTCAAAGCAGTTTACAGCTGCTTGTATAGTGTTGCTTGAACAACAGGGAAAACTAAAATTTGACAATACTTTAAAGAGCTATTTTCCTGACTTTCCAGAATATGCGTC
>CAWUIT010000261.1:0-3865 GCA_963922345.1 uncultured Dokdonia sp.
ACGCCAAAACTATTTAATATCTCTTTTCCTTGATATTCGTGTAGATTCATAATCTCGTTTTAAGATGCTTAATTTGCCTCGCAAAAATAACAAATGCGCTACACGAGCGCAATAGTTTTTGAGACTAATTAGATATAGCTGTAAAGATTGTATTTAATCAATCTTGAAAGATCAATTTGTGCGTTTTATTAGTACGCTTTTAAGGCATAACTAAAGCGCAATTTGAACTTAAAGGAAGTGAATTTTTGTATAAAATAAATTTAAAGAAAGTGCAAAAGCTTAGACAATCTCTGCACTTAAACCAGCTTGTAAGAGCTTAGAACAACGAGGTTCTAGGTCGCTGTAATCACCTGATTTTACAGAACACTTGCCCTTGTAATGCACTAAAAGAGCACATTGATGCGCTTGATTTTCTTCGTGGTCGCACGCATAGATAAGCGTATTAATGACGTGATCAAATGTGTTTACGTCATCATTGTATAAAATAATCTCGTGGGAAGGAACCTCTTCGGTAAGAAGATCAACGTCTTCTTGATATTTTTTTTGATGATCCATTACTAGTCGATTTGGATTGTAAAATTACAAAATTTGCAAATTACGCTTTCGCGAAAGCGTATTTCTAACACTATTTTATCATTTGTAAGGATTATCCTCGTTTTTCAAATTTACAGGCAACCCAGTTATTACGTTCATAATTACTAACGAAGTAGAGACCGTGTTCATTGCATTTTTCTGAAATAAGTGGGATGTCTTCCGTATAAAAACCACTCAAAAGTAAGATGCCATCTTCCGGTAAAGAGTGAGCATAGGTTGGGATATCTTGAAGAAGTATGTTACGATTAATATTTGCAATGATGAGCCTGTACTCTTTGTTCTTTAATAGTGATGCATCCCCTTCATAGGTGGCAATGTATTTACACTGGTTGCGCTCTACGTTTTCCAGAGTGTTTAGATAGCACCAGTTGTCTATATCGATAGCGTCTATCGGTCGGGCTCCTCGCATCTCTGCAAGGATAGCGAGAACACCGGTACCACACCCCATATCAAGGGTTTTGTGATGAGCGATATCTAGTTTAAGAAGATGCTTGATCATCATATGTGTAGTCTCATGATGTCCTGTACCAAAAGACATCTTTGGCTCTATAATGATATCGTAATCAACATCAGTTTTTTCGTGAAAAGGTGCACGCACAGCGCATTTGCCGTCTACTTCAATAGGTTCAAAATTCTTTTCCCATTCTTCATTCCAGTTGACTTGTTCAATTTCTTCGGCACTGTAAGTGATCGTAAATTCCTCAGATTTCAGGATGTTGATTGAATTGAGCAGTAGGTCATAATCTACCGTTCCGTCAGGGAATGCCTCCTCCTTTTGAATATATGCTATGACTCCTTGTGAGGTTTCTGTAAAACTTTCAAAACCAGCGTAACCTAGCTCTGCAATAAGAATTTCTGTAGCAGGGTCACGAGGTTCAATAGTAAAAGTATAGCCTAGGTATATGGGAGTCATATAAATATCAGTTTTGGGTAGTATAAGATGCCTGCGGATCTATTTTTAGTACGATAGATCCGTTTTCGTCAGGCAAAAGTACGGTTTCCGTATGTATCAAAATCTCATTTTTGGCTGTAAAATCTACCGTAGCAGAGGCACTAAATTCTTGATTATATATTTTGATATTCTCAGGGGCTTTGAGAACAAAATCCCACCGGGTAAATCGCTGATTTTCTATAAGAGCATAATTGCTCGGGCTCATCATATCGTGCACAAACTTTACAGCTCTACCCGTGTGCAAAGCACCTGCACCCCATAAACCTCGTAAAGGAGCATTTGCGTCAACAAAATCAATATTTGTAGAGGTAATCTTGAGTATACTTTCAATCTCATCTACTGTAAGATTTGCATTAAGAGAAAACATAAGACCTATGGTTCCAGTAACGAGAGGTGCTGCCGGCGAAGTAGCTTGATAGGGGTTATGATAAACCTTGCCAGACTCTCTAAACTTATTATACTGAAAAATGTCATTACCTGGGGCCACTATATCTACGGAGCGATCTAGATTATTTGTAGCGCTCAAATAGAGACTATACGTGTCTTCTGGATCATTATTTTTAAAACCTCCTGTACGGGCTAAATGATACTTCTGTTTTTCTGCATAGAAGCGGCCATTCTTTTCTTCAATTTTTAATCCATCAGAAATCTCATCATTTTTATGTTGTACACTACCTACAGAAATCACGTGATCGTAGGCTCCTGGATATCGTAGTTGTTCACCATTAGTTTTACTATATGCCGTATTATGTGGCACAGAAACAATGACAGTACCTAACTCTCGCATCTCATTAATTGCCTCTTGAGCTGTCTCATAATACGTGCGTGACCCCCAACTGCAATTAATAACTTTTGCACCTGCCCTAGATAACTCTAATAGCTGATCAAAATTTTTAAAATCTCCATACGTTGTAGCATAAATAGAGCAATCATAACAAACACCAGCTGCGCCGTAGCTATTATCACCCTGAGCGGCTGCAATTGCTGCTGTACTGAACCCGTGCCCTTTAGAAAAGCTACTTTTTTTGAAAAGCGTTGTTTTACCTACAAATTCTGGATCTTCTGGGTCAATATACCCATCAGATATACCGATGGGCACATCGCGAGATCCTGTGGTATAATGCCAGGCTTGTGGGACGCCTAAAAAATCATAGTAGTCTAATACTGCTGGTGCGCCAGTACTTTTACCAATAGTGCTAGTTACCCCATAATCATTAGGCTCATAGATTTTAAAATCTTCTGGATGTATACTTTCGGCAAATTCAAAAAGATCAGGCGTAAGGAGGATTATTTCTTTTTGAAAAGATGGGTTATCTGCAATGGCAAAGAAGGTTCTTTTTAATTTGTCTCGTTGCGCATATTTAAATTCTTTTCTAAATACTTTGACGTGATACTTTTCAAATAAAGTTTTAAGCCTCAGATCATCTCCTACATAAACCACCGTCGAGTCTTCTGAAACTACAGGAATAACAATATCCTCAGATGTTGCTCGCAAGTAAAAACGATCTTCCTGAGCATCCAGATGATGTATAGAAAAAAGTATAAGTAGCGATAATAGGATTCTCATTAATGGGACGTTACTTTATGTACTTCTTGTTTGAGTTGATTTAGATCATTCTGTAAGGCGTCTAGTTGTTTTTCCTTTTTGATGAGATGTAACGTAAGCTCTTCTACTTTTTTTAATAAAAGTCTATTCATTTCACCAAGATTAATACCTTCTTTAATAACCTCATTTTCTGACGGTATTTCAGGTAGATGGTTGTGTTTTTCAATATACCTTTCAATTTCGCGTAAGCTTAGAAGTTTGTAATCGTTGTCAAATACGATATCAGCCCATTCTTTAAGGTCAACCTTTACAGATTTTGCGTGTATCTGTCCATTTACCTCCAGTTTGTCAGACGGTTTCTTTTTACCGATACCCATATTGCCATCCCGTGTGACATAGATGGTATTTTGTTCTAATTTACCATCAAACAAGCTTAGAGATCCATCTCGATTAGTCTCTACAGACCCTTGTTTTTGTGCTGCGCAGCTTAAGGAAACTACGCAAAGTAGTGACAGAACTATAATTTTCATAAGAATACATATTTAGCTCTAAAGTACTAAAAACAAAAATGTGCCTCCTTCGTGGGAGGCACATTGTTTATTTAATAAAATCAGTAAAGACTATGCAAAAGCATTAACAATCTCAAAAAAGTCATCTGCCTTAAGAGATGCTCCACCTATGAGGCCGCCATCTACATCGGGCTTATTAAAAATCTCTTTTGCGTTATTTGGTTTTACAGAGCCACCATATAAGATGGTTACATCTTGAGCTAG
>CAWUIT010000262.1:0-3850 GCA_963922345.1 uncultured Dokdonia sp.
CTGGTATTATCGCTGCAAATGATGGTGATGTAAATAAAGCGCTCCCCGCAATACTCACTGTTTTTCTTTTGGCGGGGTTGTTTCAGATTGGGCTAGGCGTTTTAGGTATTGGCAAATACATAAAATACATCCCCTATCCTGTAGTATCGGGGTTTATGACTGCCATAGGTATTATGATCCTTATCACTCAATTACTTCCTGCAGTGGGTTATTACCCTAAGGAAGATAGTAGTTATGTAGATACCTTTAAACCTCAGGCACAAGAAATCTTACTTGAAAAAATTTTAGAAAACGAGGCTGGCGAGGGGCTTCTAGTTTTAGATGATTACGAAAAAACGCTTCAAAAAGGAAGAACAATTACTGAAGAAGATGTACGTCTTGAAGCTATAACTCTGGCAAAATCTGCATCCTCTGGTGTTGTGGGTACTTTTAAAGTAATAGGACGAGCTATAAACAATGTAAATTGGACTGCTCTGTTACTAACCCTAGCGACTATTCTCATAATTTATGGATTTAAAAGAATTACCACCGCTGTACCTAGCACTCTTGTCGCATTACTTGTAGTCTCTGGAGTGGCCTATTTTTCTCCTATTGAGTATAGGGCTATTCAAGAAATTCCTAGTGGTTTCCCAGAAATCAATTTGGGTATTATTACAGATTTTAAATTTAGCACCATCTCACCCTATATACTTACAGCGCTCTCCCTTTCATTTTTAGGAGCGATCGATTCACTCCTTACTTCTGTTATAGCAGACAATATGACAAAGACTAACCACGAGCCTAATAAGGAACTAGTTGGACAAGGAATAGGAAATTCTATTGCTGCCTTCTTTGGAGGTATCCCTGGAGCCGGTGCGACCATTAGAACGGTTATAAATATTAAATCTGGTGGTAAGACCAAACTTTCTGGAATGATTGCTGGTGTTCTCTTATTAGTTATTCTACTCGCTTTAGGTCCCGTTGCCTCTCAAATTCCTGCCGCTGTGCTTGCAGGTATATTGATAACTGTAGGTTTAGGGGTTATGGATTATAAAGGCCTTAAAGCAATACCTAACTTACCTAAAGATATTAAGAAAGGGCCTATAAAATTTAGCTCAGAAGTTGTAATAATGCTTACAGTTATGGTGCTCGCTGTTGTATGGGATCTCGTAGCAGCTGTTGGTGTAGGACTTATTCTTTCTTGTCTGGTTTTTATGAAAAAGATGGGGGATTTTACAGCAAGACAATCTAGAGTTTTTGACCTAAAAGGTACTGAGCGTAATAAAGCGCTGTGGATGGATGAACTTAAATTTCCAGAGGCCTTACAAGAAGAAATATTTATTAAACATTTAAGCGGCCCTATTTTCTTTGGATATACTAGTGAATTTTCGGCGCTTTCAAAACAAATACCAGCGACGGCAACAGATGTGGTTTTAAGAATGAAATTAGTTCCATATGTAGATCAGTCTGGTGTTTATGCTATGGAAGATACTATCTTAAGGCTCACACAAGCTGGGGTAAGAGTACATATCGTAGGTTTAAGAAAGCAACCTAAATATATGCTTGAACGTATACAGATTATACCAGATCTTATCCCGCCCGAGTCAATTTATCCTGACTTTGAAACCTGTATACGAGACCTTAGAAAAAAGGTAGAAGATATTATTGATAAAAGCTAACTTATATTACCAGCATTTTATCTACAAAAACATTTTAAGAGTCTGATCGCGGCGCATCTTCACTTTCTTTAGAAGTATTATTATTTGGATCGTAGATGTCCTCTTCTTTTGCTTTTTGTAATAGGGTAGGTAATAGCGCTGGGGCAAATGGCTTTATAATTGGGTACAATATAGAGTCCTCTTTATTGTCGTCTCCTATAAAGCTTATTTGTCTATCTGCTGCATCTATAAACATCAATACTACACTCAATAGAAATGCATATTTAAGCACAGCAAATGCTGCTCCTAGCAACTTATTTACGATACCCAACATAGCAAAATTTGCCACCTTTGTGAGAAGTTTACCAGCTAGAGATACTATAATAACAATAATTATAAATGTGATAGCAAATGCCGTGAGCTGTATAAGTCGCTCGCTCCAAGATGTTCTTGTAAAAAGCCAGTCTGCAACATAGTGTGAGAAGTGTATAGCTCCATAAACACCAGCAATAAGACCTACCAGTGATGCAAGCTCTACAAAAAGACCTTTACGTAGTCCTTGGATCAATCCCAATAATAGAATAATTCCAAAAATAATATCAATCGTATTCATTTGATAAATATAGGATTTTGAACTTACAACGATACACTTATTTAAAGCATCGTCTTTAAACAAGTTTCTTAAAGTGCTACCGTATATTTGCCCACAATTACATGAAATTCATTTCATAGATAATTCAATGGCAAGAGACGAACAATTAAAAGAAAGATATACAGCCGTCGTGCAGAAGCTCTCAGAGCGATTTGCAGATGGTGATACGGCAGCGATGGATCTTGACAGTATAATATACCTCATAGGTATACAAGAGCTTGGCCAACTAGACAAAAAGTTCAAAAAAGATGAGAAAATGAATCTCATGCACATTGCCATTTGCCGTTTGCTGGAACCTTTTGGGTACTACCAGTACGATTATGACGATCCTGATGGGTGGCCACATTATAAAATTTTAGAACCCTTACCCCCTCTTAAAGCTGGTGAACAGCAAATTTTAATGAAGGACGCAATTGTTCAATATTTTTTAGAAAAAGGGCTTATAAAATGATTTGCACAAAGCGCTACATTGGGAATATCTTTTTTTCGCTTTCGCGAAAGCGTAATTAATCCTAAACCTATTTTTATTAGTAAATTTGCTCTTTCCACAAAGAGCCAAAAAAGTACGCATGTTAGATAAAATCAAAGAACATATTGAGAAGGTAAAAGCCTTTAAAGCCGAGACCTTAGAAGAGGTGGAAGCCTTTAGAATCAAATATTCTGGAAAGAAAGGTTTGGTGAATGATTTTATGGCAGATTTTCGCAACGTACCTAATGAGATGAAGCGTGAATATGGGCAAGTAATCAATACTTTAAAGACAAGCGCCTTAGAAAAGGTAAATGAGCTCAAAGAAAAACTGGAAAATCAGGACGAAGTAAGCGCTTCTGGAGACTTGTCAAGACCAGGAATTCCCATCGAAATAGGCGCTAGACACCCTATTTCTATAGTAAAAAATCAGATTATTGATATTTTTGGTCGCATAGGGTTCAATGTATCTGAAGGTCCAGAAATAGAAGATGACTGGCACAACTTTACTGCCTTAAATCTTCCAGAATATCACCCAGCACGTGATATGCAAGATACTTTCTTCATTCAAACCGATCCAGATATTTTATTGCGCACACACACATCTTCTGTGCAAGTGCGTTATATGGAAAATAACAAACCACCCATACGTACTATCTCACCAGGGAGAGTCTATAGAAATGAAGCGATAAGTGGTCGTTCTCACTGTTTTTTCCATCAAGTGGAGGGATTGTACATAGATAAGGATGTTTCTTTTGCAGATTTAAAACAAACCTTACAATACTTTACAACAGAAATGTTTGGCAAGAGTAAAATACGCTTACGTCCTTCATATTTCCCGTTTACAGAACCTAGTGCAGAGGTAGATGTTTACTGGGGCCTTGAGACAGAAACCGATTATAAAATGACTAAAGGCACAGGCTGGCTTGAGATTATGGGTTGTGGGATGGTAGATCCTAATGTACTTGAAAATTGCGGTATTGACTCAAAAGAATATAGTGGCTTTGCATTTGGGATGGGTATAGATCGTATCGCACTATTACTTCACCAGATCTCTGATATACGAATGTTAAGCGAGAATGATTTGAGATTTTT
>CAWUIT010000263.1:0-3843 GCA_963922345.1 uncultured Dokdonia sp.
CAGATTGTAATCGCTCTGTTCCAAACTTTTCTACCGTAAATGATGCTAGACAAGAGCCATAAATGAGCGCAGTTTTCATAGTTTCAAATGAGGTGTCACCTGCTTGTGCGATATAACCCGCAAACCCACCTGCAAAAGTGTCTCCAGCTCCAGTAGGGTCAAAAACCTCTGCTAGTGGCAATGCCGGCGCAAAAAACATATGCTCGTCTTGAAAGAGTAGGGCTCCGTGCTCGCCTTTTTTAATTACAACATATTTAGGACCCATTTTGTGGATTTCTTTAGCCGCGTTTACAAGCGAATACTCACCACTAAGTTGCCTTGCCTCCTCATCATTTATTGTAATCACGTCCACCTTTTTAAGGGTAGTTTTTAACTCTTCAAGAGCAATGTCCATCCAGAAGTTCATAGTGTCTAGGATGACTAGTTTAGGCTTTTTTGCCATTTGCTCAATCACACCTAGTTGTACGCTGGGCTGTAGATTACCTAGCATAACAATAGCTGCTTCATTATGAGAGCTAGGGACTTTAGGGTCAAAGTGCTCAAGAGTATTAAGCTCAGTAACTAGCGTATCGCGTGTATTCATATCATTGTGATACTTACCGCTCCAAAAAAAGGTTTTTCCACCCTTCACAACTTCAAGACCATCTAAATTAATAGAACGTTCTTTAAATAGGTCTAAGTATTCTTTTGGGAAGTCGTCACCTACCACAGAAACGATAGCGGGATCAACATTTTTAAACTGAGAAGCTGCAAGACCAATAAAAGTAGCGGCCCCGCCTAATATTTTATCTGTTTTGCCAAAAGGTGTTTCAATAGCATCAAAAGCACAGGTTCCGACAATAACTAATTTGCTCATTTTTAATTTTTGTGCAAATATACGATTTTGGCTATTTGGATAAACCTGATTTTTACGGTTTCGCGAAAGCGTAATAAACCACATTCTTTAGATTAAAAAGCATTTTCTGCAACCGGATTTACTTCAAAACCGAACATTCTGTTAAAATAAAAAAGCAACAACACAAAAAACAATCGACGAAAAACACAACGAGTTCGGTTAAATGCGTAATCGTCAGATTTATAGATTTTTATAGTAGTATCTGAGAATAATCACTTTATATTTGAAGTCCCAAATCTATTGAATTACACTTATGAAAGTACAATGTACAGCAATTATGCTACTCGTTTCTTGTAGCATTTTCTCGCAAGTCGGTATCGGAACTACAACTCCTAATGCAGAGTTAGAAATTAATTCTGACACAAACCTTCCTGCTTTAGAATTAAACCCACAGACATCACCCACAGGAACTGCTTCTGGACAACTCTCTGTAATAGAGGATGAGCTTTATCTTTTTGATAAATCTAGAGAAAAATGGCTATCTATCGAGGCCGCCTCCTTTGCATTTGCACTAGAGGGTAACGTTAATAATAGACCCCTAGAATACTCTGGAGATGTCACTAACAGCGGACCTGTGATTCCAAGAAATGCGACACTTGTATACGCAGCAATAAACTCTTCTGGCGGGAATGCTTCAAAAGTTTTTACACTTATTGTAACTAGCCTATCTGGATCTGTTACAAACCATACATTTCAAATCTCTGGAGGTAAGCTTACAAACACCTCTTACAATATTGATTTAAACGAAGGTGATACACTACAAGTAAGAACAAATAACAGCAATTCTGTTTCTAACCCTACCGTACTATTTTGGGTAAAATGGCGCAAGTAATAGTCGTTTTTCAAATTTTTAAATATAATAGTATGAGATTTTTACAGTCAATATTTATAATTACACTTTTTACCTTAAAGATTAATGCTCAGATAGGTATTGGAGTTAATCAACCAACCGCTGCCCTTGAAGTAACAAGTAAGGATAATGGCATAGCAGCATTACGACTTACACCACAATCAAACCCTCTGGGTACAGATACAGGACAACTATCTGTAATAGGAGAGCGACTCTACATGTTTGACAAAAACCGTGACAAATGGTTGTCAATAGAGTATACGACTATGGAGTTTGGTAGATTGGGTCAAAACTCTGACAATCCTTCATTAGAGTTTGCCGGAGATGTACAAGATAGTGGCCCTATTTTACCACTAGATGGCACCATTGTTAAAGTAGCTATGCAAGCCCGTAGAAACGACACAAATAAAGGGGTTAAGATTTTAATAAATGATACACCAGTATCTGATAACAATGTTGACTCAAGTAAGGATGGCGTTTTAAATTTTGATAGTAATTTGCAGTTTGTGAGTGAAAATTATAATGTAGATTTCAATGCTGGAGACTCTATACGATTAGAGATTGAAGGTACTGGAACAGATGTACAAGACCTATGTGTGGTACTATTTGTAAAATGGCGTCAAGAGAACCCTAATTAATTATTTCCTTCCAAAATCTGCTGGAATCTCGCCCCAGGCTTTGGTTTCCCACTTTACGATAGTGGTGGTGTAAGTGTTTGTTTTGAGCCATTGCTCAGCACGATTTATGAGGTCAAAAACGTCTTTGTTTTTTGGACTTTGTTTGAGGTTTGTTTTACAGTGCCGCTTTTTTACCCACCCTATAGCAATACGAGAGTCTGAGTAAATAAGACGGTCACTCTTAATTTTTTTTAAGTACGCTAGACCGTGTACCAAAGCTAGAAATTCTCCTATATTATTAGTACCCTGTTTAAATGGACCTTGATGGAACAATTGCTTTGCAGTTTGAGTATCTACGCCACGATATTCCATTTTTCCTGGGTTTCCAGAGCTGGCAGCATCTACAGAAATAGAATATAAGTTTGGGTATCCATATTTCTCCTTTTCGGTAGCGGTGAGAACTTTTTTCTTTTTTGAGGATCCCTTAAAGTCATTATAGTCTCCATTATACGCTTTTTTTGCTTTATCAAAAGTTTCAAAGCTCTTGTATTTCGCTCCAGCGTACCCATCTATCATAGCCTTGCAATCTTTCCATGAGAGGTAGATTCCAGGCTTTTTACCCTCCCAAACTACATAAAACTTCTCTTTTTTTGCCATAGGTTAATAGAGCTTCAACATCATTATTTATTCAGAGTTTAAAAGGTTACTCTGTCTTTAAAAATTGTGCAATTACTTTAGGGAAATGAGCGTGTTCCAATGCTTGTACTTTTTCGGCAATAGTTTCGGGGGTGTCTTCTGGACTTACTATAACTTTCTCTTGAAATAAGATCATTCCTTTATCGTACTCTGGAGTCACAAGGTGAATGGTTATACCGGTATAAATAGGTTCTGCTGTGTTGTTTTTATACTTCGCTTTCGCGAAAGCGTACACCGCATTATGCACATGTTTTCCATACATTCCCTTACCCCCAAAGTCAGGTAACAGTGCTGGGTGAATATTAATAATTTGGGCAGGAAACTCTCGGATTATATCCTCTGGGAATAGCCATAAAAATCCTGCGAGAACAATAACGTCGGGCTTTGAGTGCTTAAGTATTTGAAGTACATCATCACTTTTATAAAAAGACTGTCTATTAAAGCTAAGAGCAGAAACAGAAAGGTCTGAAGCGCGTTGTAACACTTTGGCACGCGGGTTGTTAGATAGTACCTGCACAACTTGTGCATCCGTACGATCCTGGAAAAACTCTATAATATGCTGGGCATTTGTACCGTTACCCGAGGCAAAAATCACAATACGTTTCATTTATCTTGTTGCTGTTGTGGGTGCGAATTAAGTAAATTATTAATAGTATTTGAAGGTTCTGAGAAGGAACTTACTTTATAATTCCGTAAATTACCTTCACATTTTTGAGTCGTTTAGGTGTTAAACCGTAAAGTTTGTTATTTTTGCGACTTAAATCAAAATTTAAATTAGAAAATTA
>CAWUIT010000264.1:0-3784 GCA_963922345.1 uncultured Dokdonia sp.
AGTGTGTCAGTATATAATAGTCTTGTATTTTGAAGTTAGTGTTGATGGCATAAACATTAATTTGGCTGATTGACTTCGGGGCTAGCAAGTCATAAGGTGGAGAAAAGCAAAGGCAAGGGCTCTACGCCCAGCGCACAAATTCACAATTCATTGTATATTTAGAAAAGAAATACAAACCAAAAAAATACAGGCAAACCAGCAAAATGGCGCACTCGCTTTATGCAGTGGCCTGTTACCCACAAATGAAGAAAATCGTTATTATATTGATAATTCTTATTTCAAATCTTACTTTTTCGCAAACTGAAAAAGAAGAACTGAAAAAGAATGCGCAAGCAAAAACGGAAACGGAATTTAGAACGCTAAAAGGAAAATTGACACTCGAAAATGGACAACCTTTCGCAAGTCAAAATGTGATTATTAAAGGAACCGTGATTGGAACACAGACAGATTTTAACGGAAATTTTTGTCTGATAATTCCAAAAAATATAACTGTGTGGATAGAATTGCCATTTTGTTTTGACCAAATATTTCGTGAAATTGAGCCGACTACTGAAACGATTGAAATGCAGATTGGAAAAGGAAAGCGGAAAACAAAAAAAGCTTGGCGGAATTACGAAAAAAATAAAGTGGAATTAAACTCTAACTTGAATAAGATTTATAGTAGTGATGCATATAAAACCGCAAAAATCATCTGTGGGTAACATCGTATAAAAACAATAGGGCAATTGTAGCAAAACCAAATGGTTCGGGCGCATTTGCGAGGTCGCCAAATTTTTAAATTTGGCTTATTGATAAAAAAAGGTAGTAAGAAAAATTTAAAAATTCGGCTTGTGTTTCATCCGAATGGTTAGCGTCAAATCAGCCCTACTATTCTTATACACGACCGCAAGGACGGCTGATTGACTTCGGGGCTAGCAAGTCATCAAAAGTTGGGGAATGCGAAGGCAAAGGCTCACCAACGCACCACCCGAACCGTAGTGCTCCGCTACAAAATCCAAGCCCCGCTATAATTCTAGTCTAATTTATTAGTTACGCTTGCCGCAATTGCTAGGAACCATCTCAAGGGTTGATTTTATAGCTCCCCGCATCATCCTTTCGCGAAAGCGTTTAAAGTAAAATAGAACTCTTATTTATCTCTTAAATAGTAAGATTACAACGGTTTAGTTTAATATAAATTCGTACTACTTAAAATTCTATCAATCAGGACGCAACCTTTTTACTTAAATCTGTCTATTTTACACAAGTCTTAATCGCAATGGATTTTTAAGCGATTAATAGATTTAAGCATCATTGGACTGTACGTGTGTGTCCTACTCATTATTTAATACAATCTCTTGGAACTGGAGAAACTACTTCAAAAATGTAAAAAGGGTCATCGGAAGGCTCAAGAATCCCTATATAATCTATATAAGGATCAATTTTTTGCGATTAGTATGAAATACTGCAAAAATCGTGAAGAAGCTCAGGAAAATTTACAGGAGTCATTCATTATAATTTTTACAAAAATTAAAACTTTCAATAATAAAGGTTCTTTTGAAGGATGGATGAAGCGTATCGTGATTAATAAGGCTATAGACCGTTATAAAAAAAGACCTTATTTAGAATCTATTGATGATCATCCTATTGTAGAAGAAGATACCGCCATAGAGGTATCAGATTTAACAATACCGCTTCCTACAGTGTTGAGATTTGTACAAGAATTACCCGATCGCTATAGATTAGTTTTTACTATGTATGAGTTAGATGATTACTCCCATAAAGAAATAGCTGATGCCTTAAAAATTAGCACAGGCACGTCAAAGTCAAATTTACACCGAGCAAAATCAATATTAAAAGAAAACATAGAAGCCTTTAAAGCTTCTCAAAAAAATTCCATAGTAAATGGGAACTAAGAAAAATATAGGCCAATATATAAAAGAGCGATTGAGCGATTTTAGGGAATCTCCAGATCCTGGTGTTTGGGATTCTATTATCTCAGAATTAGATGGTACTCAAAAGAGAAAAGGACTTCCTCTATGGTTATATGGAGGAGCTGTTATAGTAGGTGTCGGAGTGTTTCTATGGCTGCTATTGCCTCTTAACACAACAACAGTGTCTGAAGATAGTATGACTACTACGGCCGTAGAGCAGACAGATCAAGAGACTACTAAGCAACTAAATAAAAAGAGAAGCACTTCAAACCCTACATTTATACGTCAAGAAACTGAAAGTAATGAAACACCTAGCACCAGCGTGGCTGCATCAAAACAACGTAGTACTACAAAAAGCTATCTAACAAAAAAAGATAAAAAATCACAACGCTCAAAAGAGGAGATCGAAACTACAACTACAAGTAAAAATGAAAATTTGATCACTTCCCTACAAGACTTTGAGCGCCTTATTGCCACATCAAAAGAGAGAAGAAAACAGCAAAATGAGCAAGACAAAACAGCCTACAAACAGAAAATAGATCAAGAGATCGAAGCGCTTATTACATCACAAAAGGAGGAAGCTCAACGTAGCATTGCAGAAGCCTTAATCAAGCGTAATGATAGCTTAAAGGCCATTGAAAAAGAAACGACACTAAGTAGCCAAGAGAAAAAACCTAAAGTAAACCTTCCAAAATCTCAAGCAGAAAGGGAGGAAAGTCGCAAAGCAGCTATTGAGTATGAAGTAGCGGTATCGCCCTATACTAGTTTATTGCAATATGGCTCCCTCTCTAAGGCCTCTTCTATAGATGATCGCTTAGTAAATAACCCGAGACAAGCGATACCTACAACTGGGTACGGTGTAAAAGTAGACTATGCTCTTACTGAAAAAACAAGTTTGAGACTAGGAATAGGATACGCGCCACTTAAATATAGAACCGATAATTTTCAAGTCGCTATAACTAATGGGAATATAAATATCTACGAACTTTCTGCTATAAATTTAAATGACTTAAATGGTCAAAATACTGCTGCTAGTTCTCCAGAGGCGCTTGCTTTTTTTAACGCAAATAGTGTTGTCTCGATCCAGCAAAACATCTCTTATATAGAAGTCCCCATAGATTTTCAATATAAATTTATAAATAAGAGATTGGCCTTAAGCGTCAGTCCAGGATTGAGTGTTCTCGTACTTAACAATAATGAGATTTTTGCTACGGCAGACTCTGGACAATCGATATTTGTAGGAAGAGAGACTAACCTTAATGGACTTAGTTTTGCATTTAATCTTGGTCTAGGTGGACACTACAATATTAATGATGCCTGGCGTTTAAATGTTGAACCCATATTCCGATACCAGCTTAATCCTTATGCTAACTCGGTAAGTAATTTTAGACCTTATTACTCTGGAGTACAGTTTGGAATGTCTTATAAATTTTAATGCTGCTAGATTCTCTTAAATGATTAAGAGCTCATTTATAAGCTTGTGAAATGTGTGTATCTAAGGTTTTAGATGTACGCTTTCGCGAAAAAAACCAAAAAAATAACTAGGCTTGCATTGATAAATATGTGCTAAAGGTTAATAATAGTAAGCTACACACCTCTTGTGCGATCTACAGTTGTTCTTATTAAAAATCTAGTCTTCTCTATAATTCACCCTTTTATTTGTGCATTTTGAACCTTCACATTAGAGCTCTACCATTTAATTTGGAATAACTGCCTTTTCCTAAATAAAAAAGCTGCTTCTCGATTGAGAAGCAGCTCTTAAAATTTCGCGAAAGCGTGAGAGTCCTACTCGCCCTTTACATTGTTTTTAAATTTATCAAACTCACCTAATTTTTTTGCCTTAGGCCAGCTATTATTTCCAGTATCAATATCTG
>CAWUIT010000265.1:0-3777 GCA_963922345.1 uncultured Dokdonia sp.
AACTAGAGGATGGTAGATACCTAGATCCTATGACTATGGATAAAAATTTTATGAACGACGGTGCAAATGTTTGGGTGAAGTTTTTACCACAACGCCGTATGCAACGCTGTGATAAAGCAAGCCCTGTTGAAATAAGTGATATTAGAATTAAATAATACTATTTATTAAATGAAGAAAGCCCCATTGCTATTGCAATGGGGCATTTGAATTTTGAAGAAATTAATTAACTATAATTTTTTCACTTAATACTAAATTATCTTTTCTATCAAATCCTTTAATAATATATAAGCCCAAATTCTCAGTGAACATATTAAATTTAGAATCACGGACTAATTCTTTTGCTTGCAATTTCCCATATATATCATATATTTCGACACGTTTTATTTTGGAATCTATAGAAATTTCTTGATGCGAACCGCCTTTTACAGGATTCGGAAAAAGTAAAATAGATTCATTCTGGCTTCTACAAGTTCCAGGTAAGTAAAATGCTTTTTCTAAACACAGTTGAGAATTTGGACCATACATTTGAAGTATTGCTTCATCAAAAATATCTTGATATAAATTCACACTAAATTCCTTCACGCCTAATCCAACTGATTGTGAGTTTAGTAAATCAATTTCTTGCCCTGAATTTGTAACTATTTTAATTTCACTATATAGGTTAAAATTATTAGGTACTTGAAACCTATAGGGGTAAGGCTGTCCAAGGGGATAACAATATATTGACGAAATTATCTCATTTACATCTTTTATAGATGAATCACAAGTTTGTTGATCTTCATCATTTCCTTCATTTTCTTGTTCATTCTCACATAAAACGACTGCAATATGACTAAAATCTGACATTGTTGCATTAGAGAGGACGCCTTTCATCCTAAAGCCTTGATATATGCTAAAAGAAGTCCAACAAGACATTGACCAACCATCAGAAGCACTACTCCTCATATAATTGCTCAAATTTGCAGATGGATTATATTTCAAATCACTCATAGAATCACAATAATTTGGGGTATCATTGAAACCACTTGGACTAAATTCACAGTTATTGACTAATGGGTCTTCCCCTGATAAAGCACCTCCTGGATCGCCAGGAGTATCACGAATAAAATCACCTAAAGAATCACTACCTATATTACCTGGACACTCAACTAGATCAGAATGACTTCCATAACCATCATCATTCTCAGGATTGATAGAGCCTCCTCCACGAGTACTATGATTTGTATGAAATAGACCTAAGACGTGACCTATTTCGTGCGCAATAATTTTAGAAGAGGTTACATTATTACTTAAAACGATTTTTGTACCGTCAGCAATGCCATCAGCACTTCCAAAAATTGAACCTGTAGCATTTGATAATGTTTTGTTGAAAAAATAAATATCGATCATATCATTATTAGGCAATAGAGAAAAATCATAAGAGCCATCATTTGATAAGTTTGAATTATAAATATCATCATCAGCAATAATATTAATTGACGTATTCCAATTAAACGATATATTATCAGAACTATCAGGGAAGTCAAATCGGGAATTAAGTGAATTAAGAGCATTGTAAATAAATCCATCAGTAACAGCACCCGTACTATCTGTTCTAGCAATTTTGTGGAGCCTTAATCGCACACAGAACTCATTTACCCCACTACCGCCAAGAATTACTTGATGTGTGTCAGCAGGTCCTGTATTATTTCTGTCATTACTATTATGCTGCGTTCCGCATTTAAAATCTAAATTTATTGAAGTAATTTGAGCAGCTACTATTTCTGTTGAGAGAAGAATTATAATTGATAGATATAATATTTTTTTCATGTTCTAACGATTTAAACTTCCATCAAGTTACAATTTTTAATTGTAATTGTCAGATTACTAAATTTTTATAATTAAAAAGCCCCATTGCGATAGCAATGGGGCTTTTTAATTAAGAGGTGTTTATTACCTCACAATTATTTTCTCTACTAACTTAGAACCACTATCAATATCAGAAAACTGAACGATGTAAACGCCAGGAGCTACGTAAGACATATCTAGATTATATGAGTAAAGATTACTCTCTTTTCTAATGTTGTTATGAGCTAATCTCTGTCCAAGTGTGTTGAATACAGAAATAGCAGCTCTACCTTCAAAAGGAGTAGATACATTTATGTTAAAATAATTATCATCTAGAGTTGTTATATTAAGCGAGGTTCCTTCGAAAACATTTTCTTCTATAGATAAGACTTCCGTAAAAACTACAGTATAGTCATTAGTTCTTCCAAATTGAAGATCACCACAAGAATCTTCTACATCACCAGCTGTACTCTCATCTTCACCTCTAAGTCGCATCTTGTGAGGGCCTGCATAAAGTAAAGATTGATCAAGTCCCGACAGATCTAATGTAAAATCAAAATCTGTATCTGCATTTGGCACCAATTCTTGGGCAACTATTTCATCCTCTGCAAAAAAGTCATCGTCGTTTACATCAACAAACAATGCAAACTCTGATGCTGCGAATCCCATTTGTAAAGAACCTTCAACATCCATCCCCTCTTCAACTTCGATATTAAAAACAATATCCGTGTCATTACTATAACCCGAGTCACTACAATTTGTTACTAGATCAATTTGATCACCTAGTGTTATTAGAGTAACGCCATCACCAAATCCTACACAGTTACCAGCGGGTTGACAAGATTGACCTTCTGTATTAGTTGCTATGCAAACTAATTCATCGTTATCAACATTACTATCTCCAGTCAAAGCTGTTGCTACAGCTATACTATAAGAGGTGTCAGGTGTTGATAAATCAGCCCCCTGATCAAAAGTAAATTCTACTGATAACCCAGGCTCTATAGTACCTATATAAGTTTCAACTACTGGAGCACCATCATCAATTGAATACTGAACACTGGGGTCAGTAATTGCATTAGATCCGTAATTTCTAATAACTACTGTTATATCCTCATCGTTAGTATAAACACCGTCTCCGACAGGTGTGATAATACTGAACATACTCAGATCATTAGGCTGTGCCGCATCAAGAGTAAAATTAGAAACAATATCGCGTCTTGAGGGATCAAACTGTTCACTTATAAACCAAAACGAATCATCTACTGGATCTAAAGATAATTGCGTATAATCTGCAAGTCTATCGGTAGGACAAGCCGCTGTACTTTGAAAAATTTCCTGTTCGTAAACTGTCATAATCCCTAGGGGATCACCATCAAATCGTCCAGTATAATGCATTCTTATTCTATCTTCATCGGAAGATGAAATATAACCGAGCGCAATATTTCCTTGGGAATCCATCACCATGCTTCCTTGAAAAGCACTACGTTTACCCGGAGCAACGTATGTACCTTCTTGGTAAATAGTCCATGGTTCTCCATCTGCAGTCTGTCTCAATTCATACCATCTTATACCTGCTTTTTCCCCTGGATCAAGAACATCTACAACAAAATTCATTACAACAGAGTTATGACTCGTAAATCGTCTATACTGAACTTGCTGCATCATGGTAGCTTGTAGAGCATCTACATCTGGTCCTTCTAATTGGGGAATATTTGAAAATGATCCGCCATCAAAAACACTCACAAAATCTGTAGTAGTAATTTCTTGCGCTAATTCAATGCTATGATTTGCTGGATTAGCCCAGTCTAAAGTTGCTTCCCATATTTTTAAGTGATCATCATCAACACCACCCCAAGCATCATCTTGCATATAAATTATAGGTGCTGGTGTTCCAGCGGGTACAGTTTCGTCAGCGGTAGTATGAAATCCGTGCGGGCTATAAAAACCATT
>CAWUIT010000266.1:0-3765 GCA_963922345.1 uncultured Dokdonia sp.
ACTGACTCTTCAAATGTATAGGCATCTGTTGGCGAATTATCTGCCAATCCAAAAATATGATATGTGTTATTATCAATACTGTTTTTCGGTGTTGCGGTAAGCCCTAAGAAAAGCCCATCGAAATACTCAAAAATAGCTTGGTATTTTTTATAAATAGAGCGGTGTGCTTCATCAATAATTATTAAGTCGAAATGCCCAACGCCATAAAAACGAGCTTCTTCATCACGACTACGATCTATCAGGCCCATCATTGTTTGATAGGTGGAAAAAGCAAAACGCGCATCTGGATTGTCTTTTTCTTCTAATAGATTTACACTGGTGTGTTCTGGTAAATGCTTTACATAATTTCGTTTTGCTTGATCTACAAGACTAGTTCTATCGGCTAGAAATAAAATACGCTTTGCCCAATTACATTCTAACATCAATTTAGAAAATGCGATAGAAGTCCTTGTTTTTCCTGTTCCCGTAGCTAAAACTAGCAAAGCACCTCTGTTAGTACCTATTAATTTGCCATAACTTTTATCATTACCAGCAAAATGCTCTGCTATACTTTTAATGGCTCGCATTTGATAGAAACGTCCAGCGATTTCCGCATCAATAGGTGCGATACGAATATCTTTACGATGTGTACGTCGAAACATAACCGTTTGTAGTTCAGCTTTTGTATAAAAACCGTGTACTCTTCGTGATTGTTTATAGAACTGGTCATCCCATAAAAAAATCTCGTAGCCATTACTGTAATACAGTACTGGACGACGACCGTGCATTTTTTCTAAACTATCAGCGTAGAGTTGTGCTTGATTTTCACCATTACTGGCACTTTCTAATGTGCGTTTAGCTTCTACCAAAGCTAGTGGTAAACCGTCATCATCCCATAATACATAATCTACATAGCCTGTCTCAGAAATGTTTGTCGATTTGGGCATATAGGCAACCTTATATTCCTTATCGTTTATGCCTTTTAAATCCCAACCTGCTACACGCAAAGCAACATCGATTAAATATTTCCGTGTTTCAACTTCGTTACGTGGATGTTTAACCTCATCTTCAACGTTAGCTTCAATTTTATTCATCACAAAAGATTCTTGTCGTAATTCAAGTTGTCTTTTGAGTAAATCGTTTTCCTCTGCTAATACTTTTCGTTCTTCTTCCTTTATTTTTAGCTGCTCTTGGTAGATATCTAATTCTTTATCAAGCTGCTCTTGCAAATTTTGTTTTTGCTTTCGTGAAAGTGCACTTCCACCTTCTTTAAGTATGCAATCAAAATCGAAAATTCCAATGTCTAGTACTGATTCTTGTGCATACGATTTTATAAACCATTTGCTAAAATAGAATAACGCTTCTATAGCTTTGTGTGAATCTATATCATTTACAGCTTTGTTATGCGCTGCTAGATTACCTGCACTCTTAATGATGAATAATTCATTATATAATTTGTGATTGAATTGTTCTTTGAATTCAGGCTGTACTAATAAATTGTGTAACGTAGTATTATACTGTTGCTCCAGATCTTCGTCATTGACGTACATCCAATTTACAGCTTCTTCTAACGCCATACGACTATATATAAGTGACGTACGCGGGTCTGTAATAACCAACTGTTCTGCCTTTACCGCTCTGTTGTGAAAGGTGGCGAACTCGTTTTTTAGAAACTGGAAATTTGAATTCATAAGTTTTACTTACTCTATTTCTTTTTTTTGAAATTATTTAAATCATAACCTAACCCAATACCTAACCAGGGTTTATTATGAAAGTTCCAATTTTTAGCTTCAGACCCAAAACCAGATTCCAAACCGCCGAAAATACCAATATTATGATTATTGAAATTTAGTATTAAACCCAGTCCTACAGACAAAGTGCCTATGGACGCTTTTTCTTCATCAACAAGAGGATTGTCTCCTGTAGTTGTATTTGATTTATCTAATTCTACCGCTGCAAGACTTAAAAATGGTCCAAAATTTAGAGAGGTTTCGGGTAAAGTGAAATTCCTTTCTTGTTCCTTTCTCACTGACAAATCAGCAATTTTAAACCCTGCAAAAGCACCAATATTAATATCAGCTTTAAATTCTTGGTTGACATCAATACCATTATCACTGTATCCAAATCTATACTTAAATGGTAAGGTTAATGGGCCTAATTCGATTGATCTATTAGTGAAAGTAACCGCTTGTCTATTTTTTAATTCTAACTCATATATAACATCTCTATCATACTTGTCAACCCAAACATCTACTACATTCCCTGAACCATCTAAAATTTCAATTATCTTATCAGTATGCGTAAACCAATCAGGAACTATTGTGCCTGCTACTGGATTCATCCATAGGTTATAATTGCTAACCCCAATTCCATATAAATAATGTGTTTCCTTTTTTATTGTTGTTCTTGCCTTGGGTGTTGGTACATAATCAGACCATTTAATATCATTTACATCGGAAGGACACTTTAGTTTACGTGTTATTTCATTAATCTTAGTGTTTGAAGGAATTTCCTTTCTAGGGTTTAGCCAGTAGTCGACAAAAACTCTTCCAGGTTTATCTTCTTTAGTGTATATAGAAGCGGTGCCATCAAAACCTGTCATTCTAATTTTAATTTCCTTTTCGACTAATATATCCTCTGGTTTGATTACCTTTTTTTCTGTGGTGATTGTATAAGTTTTATCTTTTCCTTTTTTTATTGTTTCAGTTTTAAGAGTACTACCTGCGGGTACTTTAGATTTACAATCATATACTTTAACCGTTTTGATGATAACATCGTTCTCCGATATTTTGGTATTTGTAGTTGAGATTTGACCTCGAACACTTAATGCTGTTAACAGCGCTAAACAAAGGGTAGTTATTGTTTTTTTCATATGATTAATAATTTTAATAAATCTATTTTTCTTATTTCACTACTTGATCAACTCCCCTTTAAACGCCTTTTGTAATAGGCAATTAAACAAATCTTCACTTTCTTTCAACTCTTGTTTGGCTAGTTCTTTTTGCTGCTCTATTAAAGCTAATTTTTCTGCGAATTGGTTTTGAAGTTCTAGCGGTGGATAAATTATTGGAAATTCTTCTATGTGATTTTTATTTAGCTGTCTCTTATCTATTCCTCCTACACAAACTCTTCGTATATATTCACGGTATTGATTTGTAGTTAGAATAAACAAGATGTATTCATTTATAACTTCCTTTTTGAGTCTTATAAGATATACGTGACCATTTAAATTTGCTTTATCATCTTCCCCCAAATACATTGCAGCTCTACCTAAACTGCTGTTTTCTGTATTCACTCTTCCTGTTTTGGTCATTAAAATATCTCCTTTTTTTAAACTACTTTTTTTCATACTATTATGAGTAGCCTGATCTATAAAAGCTATATCATTCATTAACAAATTATTCCTCCAGACGTTTTGGCTTCTAAAAAAAGTAATGCCTTTATTTACGTACACTTTACTACCGCCTTTAGGTGTATTTCCACTTCCTATTCTAGTAGATAATTCTTTTAATTTATGAACTTCCCAGTTTTTTGGGTTAACAACAGGATCTCCGAACATCTCTAAAAAGATTGATTGTGCTAACAAATCATACGCCTTAAGTAATTGTGTGGTTTTATCTCGTAAATCTGCTGTATCATCCAGAATTGTAACAATTTTATTTTGAACGTTTATAGATGGAAAAGGTATAGTTGAATTCTTAATAATTTTATCTGAAAAAGCTGGATAAGTAGCTCCATTAGAGTTTTTTACCATTTCATCAATAAACCCTCTGGATTGTACCCAAT
>CAWUIT010000267.1:0-3740 GCA_963922345.1 uncultured Dokdonia sp.
AAAATAAAAGCCTGATGCATTAGTGTATCAGGCTTTTTCTTATCTGTATATTTCTGCCATTAAACAATTCATTAGTATGAAACGCAAACATCTCTACCTCTTACTCGCCGTGATAGGCATTTGTTATACCTGGTATTATAACATTCAGTTTTATCAAACCGCTACAGATACCTCTATTACAAATTTCATTGCACAGACAACAACCACCTTTCCTGCGCAGTCCATTGCGGCAGATCTTACCGTGGTTGTGCTTACCTTTTTTGTGTGGATGATTGCAGAGTCTCTTAGACTCAAAATTAGCTATTGGTGGGTGCTCATTCCATTGACTTTTTTGGTCGCCATTGCATTTACCTTTCCGCTATTTTTATATATGCGATCAAACGCCCTAGAAAAAGGAAGAGCGGGGACGTGATTTAGTACGCTTTCGCGAAAGCGTAAACTCAACTAGAATACGTTTGGGATTTATCATTCACTCTCCGAAACAATCTGCAAGAAGCGTAGGTGTGATCTATCTATTTTTGAGCAATTGAACGCTTAAATTGCTGTGGAGTCATCATTTCATTTTTTTTAAACTGCCGGTTAAAATAGCTGGTATTATTAAAACCAGATTTAAAAGCAATATCCGACATTCTAAAATCCTTAGACTTTTTTATCAAGCGTTTTGAGAATTTAATTTTCTCAGAATTTATGTAGTCTATGGGAGATACTCCTAGGGTGTTTTTAAACTTTTTATGAAAATGCGATGTACTCATACAAGCCTTTTGAGCAAGTAGATCTACGGTTATATCCTTATTAGTAAGGTTATTTTTAATATACTGTATCACCGAGCCGATACGTGTATCATTAAACATATTGGGGTTGTTAATGATAAGTGTTTTGGCTTTAGTCTGTAAGAGGCGAACAATTAATTCTTGAATCATAAGATCAAGCAATACATCCTTTGATTTTTCATTCTTAACAAAGGTTTTTACAAGTCTCCCCACAAGATGATTTACTTCTAGATTATTATACAAATGAGAAGGATTTTTTTCTATAGACCAGTTGTTATTTTCATTTTCAATAGATACGTTGTAATTAAATTTATCGACAACGGCATCAATTTTTTCTGGGTCAATTCCTAAAGCTAGGCATTGTGTGGGGTTTTCTAGGGAGGCTTGAGGGAAGTCTATCACCATCTCTTTTTGAGTAGGCATCACCACAGATTCTCCAGGATAGAAGTCAAAGGTAGGGAGTCCATCAATATGCATAATTTTTTTTCCCGTGAGCATACTAGCAATTACTGGAAAATTAAAAGTAAGTGCTATTTTTTCTGCATACTGGTGGGTTTCATAAATATTTAACTCGGCATAAGCTGCATTATAGGTCGTTTTATTTTCAACCAGCGTACTCAGTTTTCTCTGAGATTTATGGTGTTTGAGCAGGTGATTCATGCGTACGTTTATAGAAAGCTATCTATTTCTGAGTAGAATAATAGATATGTTCAAGATTATGATATTAATGTTCTAACTAATGAGAATGTAATAAAATATCTTTAAAAAGATTATTAAACACTAATTTATTTATCTAATTTTTTGATAAGTTCGAAATTAATGATCTGTTATTTTAAAATATTGTAAAACATAAATCTAATAGTATGAGTTATTCTAAACCTAATTTTAAAGAGAAGTACGGCAATTTTATTAATGGAAAGTTTGTCGACCCCATTGATGGAGAATATTTTGAGAATACGTCTCCTATAGACAATAGTCTTATTGCTAAATATCCACGATCAAAGAAGGCAGATGTAGACAATGCTATTGAAGCTGCTAATAATGCAAAAGAAGGATGGGGTAATACGCCTGCTGCCGAGCGAGCTGCGCTACTCAATAAAGTAGCAGATATTATTGAAGAAAACCTAGAAGAATTTGCGCTTATTGAAACTTGTGATAATGGGAAAGCTATACGAGAGACATTAAATGCAGATATTCCATTATCTGCAGATCACTGGCGTTATTTTGCAGCATGTATCAGAGCAGAAGAAGGATCTGCAACAGAACTGGATGAGCATACACTTTCTATGAATATTAAAGAGCCTCTAGGAGTTGTAGCTCAAATTATCCCTTGGAATTTCCCGCTCCTTATGCTCTCTTGGAAATTACCCCCAGCACTTGCCACTGGAAACTGTGTGGTCCTTAAACCAGCAGAACAAACACCAGCCTCTGCTACTTTTTTAATGGAAAAAATAGCAGATGTATTTCCCCCAGGTGTTATTAATATCATACACGGTTTTGGACCTGAGGCTGGAAAACCGCTAGCCTCAAGTGGTAAGGTGGATAAAGTGGCATTTACAGGGGAGACCACGACAGGGCAGCTCATAATGCAATATGCTTCAAAAAATCTTAATCCAGTAACTATGGAACTGGGAGGAAAATCTCCTAACGTCTTTTTTAATAGCGTGATGGATCACGATGATGCATTTTTAGATAAAGCTATAGAAGGTGCAGTGTTATTTGCATTTAATCAAGGTGAGGTCTGTACATGTCCTTCCAGAATTTTAGTACAAGAAGATATCTATGATAAATTTATGGACCGAGTGGTAAAACGTACGGAAGCTATAGTACAAGGTGATCCATACAATACTGATACGATGATGGGAGCACAAGCTTCTAACGACCAATTTGAAAAAATCCAGTCGTATCTTAAAATAGGAAGGGAAGAAGGAGCCAAAATTCTTTGTGGGGGAGCTGCCGCAACACTAGATGGCGATCTAGCAAATGGATTTTATATACAACCTACCATTATGGAAGGGCATAATAAAATGAGGGTTTTTCAAGAAGAAATTTTTGGACCCGTAGTCTGTGTTACAAAATTTAAGGATGAGGCAGAAGCTATTGAAATTGCAAACGATACACTTTATGGACTAGGCGCAGGAGTCTGGACACGTGATGCACACCAATTATATCAAATTCCAAGAGCTATTAAAGCAGGTCGTGTTTGGGTAAATTGTTACCATACCTATCCTGCACACGCACCATTTGGAGGCTATAAAAAATCTGGATTTGGTAGAGAAAATCACCTTATGATGATGGACCACTACAGACAGACTAAGAATATGCTTATTTCTTACAATAAGAATAAGCTAGGATTCTTTTAGAATAAAAGAATAATACATAGAGAGGCTGGATCAAGTGTTCAGCCTTTTTTTATAACTTTAACTATGCAGAGAATAGCGATAACAGAAAAGGCAAAAAAAGTTGTACAGCAGTTAAAGGAACGACATGGGGAATTAATTTTTCATCAGAGTGGCGGTTGTTGTGACGGCTCGTCGCCTATGATTTTTGAAAAAGACGACATGTACCTAGATGATAGCGATGTATTACTGGGAGAAGTAGCAGGGGTAAATTTTTATATGAATATAGATCAATTTGAATACTGGAAACATACCCATCTCACCGTTGATGTAATCCAAGGCCGTGGCGCTAGCTTCTCGCTAGAAATACCGTTAGGGTTGAGATTTTTAATTCACTCAAGACTATTGACAGAAGAAGAATCAGCATATTTTCAAAAGGAGCCAAAATCATAAAAATTACTCACAAATAGAATACAATGAGCAACTACCACATAAAAGGTTTAGAAGAATATTTTGAGGTGTACCGCAAATCGGTTGACAATCCAGAACAATTCTGGGAAGAAATAGCCGAAGAAAATTTTCTATGGCGTAAGCGTTGGGATAACGTTTTAAATTGGGATTTTGAAAAACC
>CAWUIT010000268.1:0-3738 GCA_963922345.1 uncultured Dokdonia sp.
GCTAGATCATAATCAGATGGCATAATACCTACGAGTTGCTCACCTTCCTTAAAGGTCTCACCAATTCCTGATTTAATAGCCTTGTTGATATATCCATTTTGGGGCGCTACCACAAACAATAGGCTACTTCTTATCTCATAGTTAGTAGAGGCGTTATCAAGTTTACTTACTTGAGCTTCAGTATCGAATTGAGAAGAGGAGGCAGTAAATTTATCACTCTGAGCTTTACTTATTTTTTCGTCATAAGTAGCTTGGGTTCTCGTGATGTCTAGAGCAGCATTAATTACCTCATTTTTACTAGCTAGTAATTTGTTTTCTTGTGAAATCAGTTTAGCCTCTGTTTCTTGTAATTTTAAGCGTTTATCTTCTACATCTGCGGTGCTTTTTAAACCTTCTTCTTGCAAGGTTGCGGTACGATCAAATTGCTTTTGAGCAATCGCTTTATTAGTTTCGGCAGCTACAAGATCTATACTATCGCTTTGCACTTTCAGTCTCGCTTGTTTAAGCTTATTCTGCGCTTGTTGCAATTTTAGGCCACGTTCTTGACGTAGTGCGCTCAATTGATTTTCTAGAGCACGAACCTTAGATTTATAGGATCCTACGGCATTACTCTTGGCATCACGTTGCTGGCGGGTCCTTTCAGCAAGTAGCGGATCTTGATACTCATTTTTAATTTCTGAGATGCGTAGGATGGTATCTCCTTTATTTACAAAATCACCTTCTCGTACGTACCATTCTTCAATACGACCTGGTATTTGAGATTGTATTGTTTGGGGGCGTTGATCTGGAGTCAGCGTAGTTAAGTATCCTTGCCCAGTTACGTTTTGAGTCCAAGGTAAAAAGAGTATAATAACACCCACAATTGCAAAAGCCACTAGAAACCGATTAAAGTACTTGAAGTGTCGTGTTTTGTGCGCTTTCGCGAAAGCGGAATACTTCCTTATATCTACCTTCTTATTTAATTGATTATGAGAAATATTAAGCATTACTTAGTTTTTTTTAGAGATAATACGTCCTTCCTCTAACTTGATATACTGAGAGCAGGCTACTTGCCAATCTTTGTTGTTACTTGCCACAATGAGTACCCACGGTCTATCTGGATGCACTAGATAGTCCATGAGTATACGTGCCTCGCTGGCATCAAAATGCTCGAGTGCATCTTTTAATAATAAAATTCTAGGCTTATGTACAATGGCTCTGGCAAGTACAATGCGTTTTGAAATCGTATGAGGGATTTGCTGGCCCTCTGGAAATAGTGTGCTGTGTAATCCCTTAACCTGTTGTCTTACAAATGTTTGAAGTCCGAAAATTTTTACAACCTCATTAACTCGCTCGAGTGGGATCTCCTCGTTTCCAAAACTTATATTTTCTAATATGCTACCTTCAAACGGTGTTTGTTCTGGAAGTACTTGTCCTATTTTTGATCTAAAAGAATTAGGATGCATCCCTTGAATCGAGAGGTCATTGATATAGATCATTCCCGATGTAGGTTCTATAATACCTGAAAGTAATTTTAATAATGTGGTTTTACCTGATCCAGACAATCCATCGATGAGTACACGCTCATTATTCTTGATATCCAAGTTTATATCTGTTAAAATATTGCCCGTTTCTGGCGTTGCGTAGTTTACCTCTTCTATATGAATATGAACGGAATCGTGCGTTTCAAACGGATCTGTACCTTCTTGAGGCTCCATTTTTTTATCTACAACTTGCCCTATTTTTTCTAGCGAGGTAAGTACATCATAAAAGCTTTCTAGACCCGTGATAAGTTTCTCAACGGAACTTATTACGAGAAGTATAATAATCTCTGCAGCTACAAACTGACCAATATTCATTTGTTGGTTAAGCACAAGCAATCCTCCTATAAGAAGCAGTCCAGCAGTTACTAGGATTTTAAAACCAATCATCTGTATAAATTGAATAACCAAAATCCTAAAGTGGCTCTCTCGCGCAACGAGATACTCTTCTGTGAGTTTATTATTTCTATTCATCGCTAGTGTAGTGCGGCCTGATAATTTGAAGCTTATAAGAGATCGTGCAACTTCTTGTAACCAGTGAGCTACCTTATATTTACTCTTAGACTCTGCAAGACTGGTTTCTAATCCTTTTGTAGCAGTAAACTTGAATACCAAATAAACGAGTATTATAAGGAGAAACCCATAAATGATAAAGAATGGATGGTAGAATGAAAGCAGGATAAGACCAAATAAAATTTGCAGTATCGCTGCTGGAAAATCGAGAAGGATTTTTGACAAGCCTTTTTGTACTGTGAGTGTATCAAAAAAGCGATTTGCTAGTTCTGGTGGATAGACATTACGCAGCTCGTTCATTTTAATTTTGGGAAATCTGTAAGCAAACTCAAAGGAAGAGCGTGTAAAAATTTTCTGCTGTATGTTTTCCAAAATACGTACTTGCATTAATTGTAATATACCTTGAAACGCTACGCCTAATGTTACAAGTATGACAAGAATAACCCAAGAGGTACTTACTTGAGCTCCTTGTATTAAATTTATGATGGCTTGTATTCCCAGTGGTAGTGTGAGCGCTACAAGTCCAGCAAAAATGGCGTAGAATAATATCTGTTTGATATCTCGCCGGTCTAGTTCTAGCATGTTTACAAAACGTTGCCAGGGTGTCATTTCTTTCATAATATTTTTTTGTTTCGCTATTGCGAAAGTTTTGCCTATTAATTAGTTGCAATTGCTTTAAAAACCATGTCTTTGTAAAAGCTACTTATCGTGTTTTTTCCTTCTTCTAAATCTGTAAGAGCCGGAAGATGTTTAGAAAAATATCGCTGGTGATGAGCGCCCTCAATTACTGTAGAGATGAGCATATGAGGGTATGCATATGTCTCATTAATCTCTAAAACAATAGTACTTATACGTTGCACAACTCGTTTGTACGTTTTATAATAGCCTTTTGCGTTTTCTTTGTCAACGTCTTTTGTGTGATACGCTTTAGAAGACTCTGCTATAATAATACGATGTAAGAGCACCTCATTTACATGTGATACCTGAGTATCTTGCGTCACTTGTTTCGTGATTAATTCTAAAGCACTCTCCAGTTTCACTTTAGGATCTGCTACATTAGTAGTAGAAAAAACGAGACGATATTCTACCCAACTCCAGTACCAGCTCGTGAGATAAACTAGAAGTGCGTGTTTGCTCTCAAAGTATCTGTAGATTGAACTTTCATTAGAACCTATAGCAACTCCAAGTTTTTTGAACGTAAACTTCTCAAAGCCTAGATCATCTATCATTTCAATGCTCTTACTAACTATATTTCGACCTAAGTCTGTACTATCTGGATTTCTGGTGTATAGCGAGGGCTCAATTGTAATTTGAATCTGTAGTGCTTCCATACATCAAAGATATAGTAGTAATACTTTCGATTAAGAAAGTTTAACTTTTTATTACGAAAGTAATATCAAATGTTCGTCTAATTTTATAAAAAATAGACGATTATGATGACTTTACAGATAATAGCTACAGATAAGTCCCTATTAGAAAAAATTGCTGAAGATCTTATAGAGTCACATCTAATTGCAAATGCTATCATTTCTCAAGGTGATATCTACAAGACCCTTGTAGGGTCAGAAATTGAAAATCAAATTATTTATACTTTGAAAGGAATTTCTAAGTCTCTATTATTTAGCAAGATAAATAACAGATTGAGGTCGCAATACGGAGATCAAATGCCTCTACTATATTCAGAGCCTATAATAATGATAGATGC
>CAWUIT010000269.1:0-3735 GCA_963922345.1 uncultured Dokdonia sp.
ATAAGAGCAACTTGAGAAATACAATAATCGTACATTTGATCGTTTAAATAAACACCCATAAATCGACCTGTGAATCTACGATTGTTATTTATCACATTATTCGTGACGCTGTCTTCACTAGCTCAAGATTTTTCTGAAGACTGGACTGCTCACTTTGCATACAATAGAGTGTTTGACATCACGTCTGGAAATAATAGCGTTTATGTTGCTTCAGAAAATGCTGTTTTTATTTATAATACTATTGACGGAAGCCTACAAACGCGTAATACTGTAAATGGTCTTTCTGGTAATCTCATATCATCCATTTATTATAGTGAGAATTTTGACACCCTGTTTATAGGGTATGAAAATGGGATAATAGATGTTATTGTAGGTAATACAACAGACGTACTTACTGTAGTTGATATATTTAATAAACCAGCAATTCCACCAGATCGTAAGCGTATTAATCACTTTGAAGAATATAACGGCTTTGTTTACATTTCATCAGGTTTTGGTATCTCTCTTTTTGAGCTAGGACAATTAGAGTTTGATGACTCTTATTTTATAGGAGATGGAGGAGGTTTATTAGATATAGGGAGTACGGCAATTCAAGAGCCTTATATATATGCCGCTTCATTAGACGGCGGTTTGAGAAGGTCTCTTGTTGCAAATGACAATATCATTGACTTTAATAATTGGGAGACGGTACGTTCTGGGACTTTTCAAGAAATCACAGAGTTTGCTGGGAACCTCATTTTACAAGAGGATACTGTTTTATTAAGCTCAGATGATGGTGTAAACTTTACACTTTTACAATCATTTCCAGATACTATAAAAGATATTCGAGCAGATGAGGTGTACTTGAGCGTAACACTCAATAGTTCCAGTACTCTTATTAATGATCAAGGGGTTGTAGAACAGAGCTACGGCATTCTAGAAGGATTTACACCTGTTTACACCACTACGCTTACGACTAATGGTTTTACATATATTGGAACTATAGGATCTGGAGTAGCTAGATTTCCTGTTAATAGTTCTACAGAATTAACACGATTACTACCTAATGGCCCTCTAGAGAATGCTCATTTTGATGTAGCGGCCAGCCCTGGAAATGTATGGTCTGTTTTTGGAGATTATGATGTTTTTTACAACCCTTTCCCGCTTAAAAGGCAAGGGGTAAGTAGGTATCAAGATGGTGAGGGATGGGATTTTGTTCCCTCAGGAGATCTCTTTGATGTAAGAAATTTTGTGCACGTAGCTATAAATCCTCAAGATGCTGGACAATTATATGTAAGTTCCTTTAACGGTGGGCTAGTTGAAATTATTGATGCTGTACCTACCATTCTATACGATGAAAATAACAGTACGCTAGAACCCGTACCCACGACAACAGATGATGTTCGAGTTAATGGAGCATCATTTGATAGAGATGGTAATCTTTGGGTTACAAATGCAAGATCGCCAGTAGGATTACAACGCGTGTCTCCTGGAGGACAATTTACCACGTTTAATACGGAAGAGATTCTAGCTGGAACAGATGCAAATTTAGATGCCCTAGTAATCTCCTCAGATGGAAATGTTTTTTTTGGGACAGACACAAGAGGCGTAGTAGCCTATAATCCATCATCTAATGTGTTTGCAAGACTTGCGGGAGAAGATGGTGCTGCAAATTTACCTATAGATGATATACGCTCTCTTGCTATAGACAGAAATGGCTCGCTATGGATCGGTACACGACTAGGGTTGCGTGTTCTTTTTGGACCATCACAGATTTTTGAAGACCCACTCATCAGCTCAAATGCGATTGTCTTTTTGCAGGATGGTCTAGCGCAAGAGTTGCTCAATGATCAAGTGGTAACAGACATCATCGTAGATGGTTCAAATAACAAATGGCTTGCTACTGCAGATTCTGGCGTGTTTTACGTCTCCCCAAATGGTCAGGAAACAATCTTTCATTTTACAACAGATAATTCGCCATTACCTTCAAACACGGTACAATCTGTCGCTATAGATCCAGAAACCGGTAGTGTTTACTTTGGTACATTAAGAGGCATGGTATCTTTTAACGGATCATCTACCGCACCGTCTGATGATCTTGAAGAAGTTTTAGTCTACCCTAATCCTGTAAGGCCAGATTTTAACGGTAATGTGCGTATAGAAGGATTGACAGCTAGAACTAATGTAAAAATTACAGATCTGGTTGGAAACCTTGTCTATGAAGAAAACACAACCGGAGGTAGTATTGAATGGGATACCACGGCTTTTAATCGTCATAAGGTGGCATCTGGTGTATATTTGATTTTAATTACTGGACCACCAGAAGAAATGCAAGAAACCCAGATCAAAAAAGTGATGATTATTAGATAATGCAAGTAAAGACGGAAGCCGTTATTATCTCGGCATTAAAATATGGTGAAGCAGATTTGATTGTCAAAGCATTCACAAAAAGCGATGGTCTCAAGTCTTATCTCCTTAGAAACATTCTAAAATCTAAGAAAGGAAAACTGCGAGTGGCCATGTTTCAACCACTTACACACCTTGAGATCGAGGCAAATCACAAAGACAAAGGCACTCTAGAAAGTATACGAGAGGCAAAAGTCGTTACACATTACACTAGCTTACATACGGAGGTAGCAAAGAGCGCTATCGTTTTCTTTATTTCTGATGTATTGCGATCATCAGTTCAAGAGGAAGAAAAAAATGTACCTCTTTTCAATTACATAGTAGCTACAAGTCAGTGGTTAGATATGCACGACTCTGTTGCAAATTTTCACCTATTGTATCTCCTCAAACTAAGTAGCTATTTAGGTTTTTATCCAGATGACTCAGATATTAAATATGAGTATTTTAATTTAATGGATGGTTTATTTGAACCCACAGAAACTAATTTATACTGTCGCTCTGGAGAAGATATAGTGCTGCTTAAATCATTCTTGGGCATACATTTTGATACACTATCCACTGTAAAATTAAATCAAAAGCAGCGCGCCTCTTTTCTCAACATGCTATTACAGTATTATGAGTTACATTTGCACGGTTTTAAAAAACCTCGCTCTCTGGCGGTGCTCAACTCAATTTTCGGTTAAATGCGCATACTTGTTGCTCTCCTTTTTCTATTCACATTATCTTCATTTGCTCAAACTGTTACGGTACTTGATGTAGATACACGTGAGCCTATCATAGGAGCAGCGATTTTTAATGAAGATAAAAGTAAAAGTGCACTTACAGATTTTGATGGGAAGGCAGATATTACCGCTTTCGCGAAAGCAGAAATACTCTTTTTTCAAGAAGTAGCTCACAAGGACGCTCAATATACTAAAGCGCAAATTGAGGCTTTTTCAAACACTATCTATCTTAAAAGCAAAGACAATCAACTCACAGAGATTGTACTTTCTGCTAGTAAATTTGCTCAAAGCAGGAAGAACGTCCCACAGAAAATTGTAGGCATCTCATCTGAAGATATTGAAAGGAGCAACCCTCAAACTGCAGCAGATCTTTTACAGGCAAGTGGTGCTGTTTTCGTACAAAAAAGCCAGCAAGGGGGAGGAAGCCCACTCATAAGAGGCTTTTCTACCAATAGACTATTAATAACTCTAGACGGGGTACGTTTTAATACAGCTATTTTTAGAGGTGGTAATGTGCAAAATGTGATATCGATAGATCCTTTTATTATAGATCGTACTGAGGTGCTTCTAGGTCCAGGTTCTGTGATTTATGGAAGTGATGCCGTAGGTGGAGTGATGAATTTTTATA
>CAWUIT010000270.1:0-3733 GCA_963922345.1 uncultured Dokdonia sp.
GGTCAAAAGGAATACTTTTACTCAACGATAAAAATGGTTTTTTTAACGTGGAAGAGGGTGTAAAATTCAATATTTTAGGAGCTTCCAGAAATATTGAAAAAATAATTATTTCAGATAAAAATTATTATGTTGTGGGTAGAAATAATGACACTCCACTATTTCTAAAAAAAGAAGATTGATAATTATGAATACCCTGTTAAAATGTCGATACCTATTAGTTCTGTCTATCACTATAATAGCTATCTCTTGTAATTCTGATAATTTAAATACTAGTGATACTACTGAGACCACATTATTCACTTTAATGCCATCTGACAGTACGGGTGTAAATTTTACAAATACTATTGTAAACAAGCCTGACTTCAATATTTTTAAGTATCGCAATTTTTACAATGGTGGTGGTGTTGCCATAGGCGATATAAATAATGATGGGCTTCCTGATATCTACTTCACGGCAAACATGGGACCTAATAAACTGTACTTAAATAAAGGAAATTTAGAGTTTGAAGACATCTCATTAACTGCTGGTGTAGAAGGTAATAAACCATGGTCTACAGGGGTTACAATGGCAGATGTCAATGCAGATGGCTTTCTAGATATTTACGTAAGTAATGCTGGTAATTTAGAAAAGAATAGCCACGACAATGATCTATATATAAATAATGGAGATCTGACTTTTACTGAAAAAGCTGAACAATATAATCTTGCGAGCTCTGGTTTTAGCACACAAGCGTCCTTTTTTGACTATGATAAAGATGGTGATCTTGATGTTTACATTTTAAATAATAGTAATGTACCTGTAAGTAGCTTAGGCAATAAGGGACAGCGAGATATAAAAGCACAAGATTGGGAAAACGTAGATAGCCAGTTCAGAGGTGTGGGTGATTTATTAATGCGTAATGATGACGGTATTTTTACAGATGTAAGTGAAGAAGCGGGAATATATGGCTCGCTTATAGGATTTGGATTGGGTGTATTAGTAACGGATTTAAACGATGATTTGTGGCCAGACCTTTACATATCTAATGACTTTTTTGAACGTGATTACCTATATATAAACAATCAAGACGGCACCTTTAGTGAGGAGATTAAAGATTGGACTTCTCATTTATCACTTTCGGCGATGGGAATTGATATATCAGACATTAATAATGATGGACTCCAAGATATTTTTATCACAGATATGCTTCCTGAAGAAGAAGAAAGAGTTAAATCTGTAATGGAATTTGATGGGTATAATGTATATAAACGCAAACAGCGTAATGATTTTTACCAACAGTTTATTCAGAATACCTTGCAAATAAACAATGGCAACGGTTCTTTTTCTGAAATTGCATATCACAGCGGTGTAAATGCTACCGATTGGAGCTGGAGCGGCCTTGTATTTGACATGGATAATGATGGCTATCGTGATATCTACGTGACAAACGGTATAAATCACGATCTAACAGACTTAGACTTTGTAGACTTTTTTGCAGATCAGTTACTGCGCAGCCAAAGAACTGGAAAAACTAGACCCGTAGATTCTATAATAGACAAAATGCCGGTTAAGCCACTGCCTAATTACGCATACCACAATCAAAAAGATTTAACTTTTAAAAATAAATCTGCACTGTGGGGTCTTGCTGAACCTAGTATGAGTAATGGGGCGGCCTATGCTGACCT
Source organism: uncultured Dokdonia sp. (assembly GCA_963922345.1). GTDB lineage: Bacteria > Bacteroidota > Bacteroidia > Flavobacteriales > Flavobacteriaceae > Dokdonia. The sequence continues at coordinate 1,666 of CAWUIT010000270.1, forward strand.
TGATAATGATGGTGACTTAGATATTGTCGTCAATAATGTGAATATGGAGTCATTTGTCTATCGTAATAATTCAGAGAAATATGATAATGCACACTTTATAAAATTCAAATTTACAGGAAGTGATATCAATCCTTTTGCTGTAGGTACCACCGTTAAGCTTTATTATGATGATCAGGTGATTCTACAAGAATTAATTCCATCACGAGGATTTCAATCATCTATAGATCATTCTATGACTATAGGCTTAGGTAATAATACGAAAGTCGATTCTGTGCGTGTTATATGGCCAAATAATAAAACTCAATTACTTACCGATCTCAATTATAATCAATCATATTCTTTAAATATTATTGATGCAAAAACTACATATATACCTAAGTTTAATAATCAAAATCAACTGCTTCAGGAAGTCTCAAATGAAAATTTAATCGCTCACAAGGAAAATTCATATAACGATTTTGATTTTGAAGGCTTAATTTCAAAAAAACTTTCTCAAGAAGGTCCAGCTCTGGCAATTGGCGATATTGATAATGATGGTAATGATGAAATTTTTGTTGGTGGAGCAAAAGATCAAGAGAGTATTTTATACAGACTTAATAGTCAAAAAAAATTAGAGCCTTCATCAAAGGTTAATTTTAAAAGAGCTTCAATTTTTGAAGATACCGCTGCTTCTTTTGCAGATGTCAATAATGATGGGTATCAAGATTTAATTGTATCTACGGGTGGTGGTCAAGTAGAAGCGAGCATTTACTATATAACAAGATTGTACATTAATAAGGGAGATGGAACTTTTGATGATGTTAGACTTTTACCATCTGCACATCATAGTGTTTCTGTGATTGCTCCTAGTGACATTGATCTCGATGGTGATATTGACCTTTTTATTGGTAGTAGGAATATCGCTGGAACTTACGGAGTAAATCCTACCCATTCAATATTAATTAATGATGGTCAGGGAAATTTCAAAAGAAACAGTAAACTTTCAGAACAATTTGCAGATGTAGGAATGGTAACCGATGCAATCTGGATGGATATAAATAGTGATGAATTTAAAGAATTAATAATCGTTTCAGATTGGGGAGCTGCAAATATTTTCAATAATAATAAAGGTGCTAATTTTGAAGTCATTGACTCCAACCTATCAGAATACCAAGGATGGTGGAATACTATTAAAACCGAAGATCTTGACAAAGATGGCGATTTAGACCTCATTATAGGCAATAATGGAACCAATATACATTATAAACCCGAAGATGATAGGCCTCTCAAGATGTATGTAGCAGATTTTGACTCTAATGGAACAATAGAACAAATAACGACCTACTCTAAAAATGGGAAAGACTACCCAATACATCAAAAGAAAGAAATTACATCTCAGATAGTCTCTCTAAAAAAAGAAAACCTCAAAGCTTCGGACTACGCAAAACGATCTATAGATGAACTGTTCTCAAAATCTGTTCTAGATAAAGCTACTGTAAAGGAAGTTAATACGGTACAGTCTATAATAGCTATAAATAATGGTAATGCAAATTTTACCATAAAAAACCTTCCAGATCGGGTTCAATTATCCTGTATCTGTGGTATTGCTTGTGCAGATGTTAATGATGATGGTAACGTCGATATACTTCTAGGTGGTAATGATTTTGAATATAAACCTCAGTACTCACAACTTGATGCCGGCTATGGTCACGTCTTGCTAGGGGATGGCAAGGCTAATTTTGAATGGCAACAATATACTAAGAGTGGATTTTTTGTACGAGAAGAAATGAAACACTTAGAAACTTTTAAAGACTCAGAAGGTAACATCTATTTCATAGCAGCTCTAAATGATCAAAAACCGCGCGTCTTCAAACCAAATAACTAATTTATGAAATGGTGTTTTGGGATCATATTTTTGATAGCGCTTATATCTTGTGATAATATTACTTCGTCTAAAAACACGCTGCTATTTTTAAACCCTACTTCCGAAGAAACAGGTGTTTCTTTTCAAAATACCCTTAACCCCTCAGATAATCTCAATATATTAGATTACCTCTACTACTATAATGGTGGTGGTACGGCTGTAGGA
>CAWUIT010000271.1:0-3728 GCA_963922345.1 uncultured Dokdonia sp.
TACAATTCTACTTTTGGCTAAGTTTTTACCATCATTTAATTGTGCGATAAATTTAATAAGTTCCTCTCGCAAATAACAATGTAAATCCCAAGCGGTAGTGGCATCCTTTGCGCTACATAACGCACGTATAGCCATAGACTTTTCTGTGGCTTCTGTGACCTGTACAATAGGCGGATTCTCCTCATCATAGTCTTCTGATGCTTTTAGGAGTTCGCTAAATTTATCACGGATGAGTTGCACATCTGTTTTATAGTCTGCATAAATGATAATAGGGCGTATCTGGTGTGCATTAGTCATTGACCAGTTTTGAAAGGGTTTTGAAATTATATCCTTGAGCGGTATCACGGCACGTCGTGAGTCCCATGTGCGCACCACCATATAGGTAAATCGTATATCTTCTACGTAGCCCCACTCATCATTTATGTAGAGAGTGTCTCCTATTTTGGCCGGTCGGGTTAATGCTATTTGTACACCAGCAATAATATTGCCGAGTGTGTTTTGTGCAGCGACACCTAAAATAATAGTAATCAAACCAGCAGAAGCAAGTAATGAAATACCCAGCTTCTCTAGGGATCTAAATTGTGATAAAATTACTGAGATGGCAACTATAATAATGATGATGGTAAGGATGCGCCGTGCGACAGATACATACGTCATCATCATACGAGCGTGGGTATTTTCTTCTATTGAAGAATCTCCTATTCTATGCTCTGCAATGTAGGTCATAAAAGCATCTATAAAACGCATTAAAAACCAAGCAATCACTGCAATTACTAGCATTAACAAAATGGCGTAGATGGTACTTGCCATAGGGCCAGAAAAAGAAATAAGCTTATTGAGGGTGATGTAAAAGAAAAGGATACTTAAGGCTATACCTGCTGGCTTTGCCATTTTATGAGCGATTGTTTGCATCCACGCACGATCAGATTTAAGGAGTAATTTTTTAGTAAGAGTGCTCAAACCCTTACCTAATAAGTATGAAATAAAGAATAGCAAAATGGTACCTAATACCTTCCATAGCGGCAGACCTAAAAAGGAGATACGTATCCAACTAGGCATAATGCGATCTAACTTTCTGGGACCATACGTAGTGTATAGAGGTTCAATATTTTCTACCGTATTTGAGGCAATCATCCAGAAAGCCCCGTAGTCTTTGAGTTTTACCCGTTGCATCCTCAAGACCACATCTCGTCCGTCAAGATCAATCTCACCAAAAACGATACTCCTACGTGGCTTGCCGGCGATCGCTGCATTTGTAGAAGTCTGGATATCTATCTGACCGTCTGGTCTATCTGAAATGTCATCCCACGCGATACGTACCCGCTGGTTTAAAACAAAAAATAGTTTTTCGGCAAGGATGGCGGCTTCTTGTTTTGTTACTTCTTTGGGGAACAGATTAAGATTGAGTGCATACGCTGCTTCCTCAAAATTACCTGAGCGACAACTGTATATAAAATGCTCTAAGGTTGCTTGAGGCGTTTGAAAATTAAAACTATTGGGAGGTAATCCTATATTCTCATTAAGCCTATCAATCATATAAAAGGCCTCGTTATACTCTCCTATAGGATTGGATTGATAGGTGCCCTCCTCAGGGATGGTATCGCTTAATTTTGGATAATCAAGCGTGTTATCTTTAAGTGTGTCTTGCTGAGAAAACAGCGAGAACGTGATACTAAAGCATAAAAGAATGAAAAAGAATAGTCGGTTAGATTTCATATTTTGAAAATACAATTCTCTCGTATTATATTTTCATATCAAACCGTTAAATAAAACCGTACCTATCGTTAATAGCCTTCGCTGTTACCCTGCTGTATTGATCTCATTTACAAAGGCTTTAAAAATTTCTTTATGTTTCTCTAGGTTTACCTCTGGCGATAGCGATGCTCGTACAATGTAGTCTTTATCACCCTCCTTAGTGGTTCCTTGCGTTGAAGTTGCGGGAACCGTCCAGTAAACGCCTTTTAATTGCCCATAGCTCACGCAGTATTTACTCTCAGTAGGAATTTCTGTGATCATACGGTTTATAAGCTTAAGGTTGAGCTTACGTTTAAATGCCTCTTGTTCTTCTGGAGTTTCTCCTTTGGTAGGTAGGTTCAGCGAGAAGACAGAGGGTGTAAATCCTTGATCGGCCAGTGCTGTTGAGACAAAATTAATTTTGGCACTCGGCAAGACGCTTGCTATATAGTCTACAAAAGAACGAGTGTTCTTATAAGCCGCAGTGATACGCTCGTTCATAGAAGGAAGTTGCTCAGCAAGGATTTCATATTGCAGAGCCGTAGCTTCATTATCGCATAGGTGCAGGTGCGTCTCAATTTTAGGCATTAAAGAGGCAGCCTTATCATTTGCCACACAGTAGCCTGCGGTACACTTTCCACCACTTGGGAATTTGGATCCACTAGCATAAGCGATAGACTTTACACTAGATAAAATATCTTCTTCTCCAAGAAAGTGATAATTGGGACAAAAAGTCTGGTCCAAAATAAAAACAGGTGCGATGGCCTCATTACCATCTGGTGTTGTGCGTGGTTTGCTCAGCGCTGCCCTCAATTGGGTGAGGTCTGGCACTTCAACTCTTGGATTTGTTGGAATTTCTGCAATAATATAGGGTACGGCATCCTCTTGTGCTGTTTTATCGAGCACAGTATCAATACTCTTCACCATATCATTATCACCATCTACTGGGAGGTCCAGTATTTCTACGTGGTCGAGACAAGCGGCAACACGTCGTGCCTGGTCATTTGTCCCTCCATAGCAATTGGGAGGCACAATAAATTTAATGGCTTTTCCAGGGTGCTGCTCTTGGGCGGCATCAACAAGCCCCATCATAATCGCATATTGTACCGATAGACCGCTGGAGCCAAAAAGAGGTTTGGTGGTCGTATTTGTAATCTCTTTCACTAGTTTTTCTACACTCGCTTTGTGGGCTGCAAGCCCCTTATTTTGAATTTCTGGAGACTCTCCTACAAGCATTTGTAATGCCGTAAACGAGTCCGCTGGTGTCATTGCAATGGTTTCCCGTCTACGTACGTGCTGGATATCTGAGATATAGTCTTCACTCGCTGTATTAGCAAGAAGGATACTCCCTAGATGGTCAAAGGTGCTGATTTTGAAATCTACGTGTGATGGTATCTCTAGCGTGCCTAGGCTATCATTGTGAGAGATATAAATGCTCGTGTTTTTTGATGTGGGTATCTCCGTAGGGTCGTTTACCTGTAGGGTATCGAAGTGATATCCATACACGCTTCTTACCAGGTCGGCATTAAAGGATTTGGGTAACGCTTTCGCGAAAGCGATGGTTGTCCCTTTCCCATCAAGTGCATTTTTACGCAATACCGAAAGGATTGGGGCTGTCTCAGATGAAAAGCTGATAATATGGGCAGGTGAGAGTGTATTCATTTTTGCAATGGCCCACTCGAGAATGCTAGACAGGGGATGCCCGAGACGGATGTAGTCATAAGCTGTGGGTAAGTTGCTTAGCGCAGCGGTGTCTGTCACCCCTTCTTGATATAGCTTTTCAAAATGCGCTAGAAACTGACTTTTGGCCTGGCGCTCATCATAAATATCTAAACGATGTGTGGTGAGGTCTATCCAATCGCTAGGCATATGAGACACTACTTCTTTTAAAAATGGGATGAGCTTTTGATCTTGCATTTGATACCGTTTCTAGGGATGCTGAGTTTGTAACTTTGAGATTGCAAAGTTATGAGAAAGTACACGGAATGCTATGG
>CAWUIT010000272.1:0-3714 GCA_963922345.1 uncultured Dokdonia sp.
GTAAAATGGCTGTCGTAAAAGTGACGGCCATTTTACTTTAAACTTTTAACAATCATAGAGGTATTACTTATGTAAAATCGCTTCAAATTCATAAATTTGCAACCTTTAGATACCAAAGGAAATATGTTTGACAATTTAAGTGATAAGTTAGATAAAGCGTTACACGTACTTAAAGGGCACGGCAGTATTACAGAAGTAAATGTTGCAGAAACTCTCAAAGAAGTACGTCGTGCACTCATTGATGCAGATGTTAACTTCAAAACTGCAAAAGACTTTACAAATAGAGTAAAAACTAAAGCTCTAGGATCTGATGTACTAACTACCCTACAGCCAGGGCAGTTAATGGTTAAGATTGTAAAAGATGAGCTTACTGAATTAATGGGTGGTGATGCAGAGGGCATTAACCTTTCAGGCAATCCATCTGTAATTTTGATGTCAGGATTGCAAGGTTCTGGTAAAACGACTTTCTCAGGAAAACTCGCAAACTATCTAAAGAATAAAAAGACTAAAAAACCACTTCTCGTTGCTTGTGATGTATATCGCCCGGCAGCTATTGATCAACTGCACGTTGTGGGTGATCAAATTAACGTCGAGGTATACTCAGATCGCGATGAGAAAAATCCTGTAAAGATTGCACAAGATGGTATTGCTTTTGCAAAAGCAAATGGCCATAATGTAGTGATTATAGATACTGCAGGACGTCTCGCTGTAGATGACGTGATGATGAAGGAAATTGCAGATGTCCACACAGCAATACAACCGCAAGAAACCTTATTTGTAGTAGACTCTATGACTGGTCAAGATGCTGTGAACACAGCAAAGGCCTTTAACGATATCCTTAATTTTGATGGGGTAATCCTTACAAAATTAGATGGAGATACTCGTGGTGGTGCAGCAATCTCAATCAAATCTGTGGTTGATAAGCCTATAAAGTTTATAGGTACAGGTGAAAAAATGGAGGCGATAGATGTTTTCTATCCTTCACGGATGGCAGATCGTATCCTTGGGATGGGAGATGTTGTTTCTTTAGTTGAAAGAGCCCAGGAGCAGTTTGATGAAGAAGAGGCAAGAAAATTACAGAAAAAGATTGCCAAGAATCAATTTGGTTTTGACGATTTTCTAAAGCAAATCCAGCAGGTCAAGAAAATGGGTAACATGAAAGACCTAATGGGTATGATACCTGGCGCTGGAAAAATGCTTAAAAATGTAGATATTGATGATGATGCGTTTAAACACATAGAGGCTATTATACATTCTATGACACCTGGAGAGCGCGCAGATCCTAGTACCATTAATGCTAGTAGAAAAAAACGCATAGGGAAGGGATCGGGCACATCTGTCCAGCAAGTAAATCAATTGCTCAAACAGTTTAATCAAATGAGTAAGATGATGAAGATGATGCAAGGTGGAGGCGGCAGAAAAATGATGCAAATGATGAATCAAATGAAATAGATTATCACAAGACGCTCTATAATGGAGCGTCTTTTTTTTAAATATTTTCCAATTACAACTACCACTATGACCATTCTAGACGGAAAGAAAACTTCTAACGACATTAAAAACGAGATTAAAGCCGAAGTTGATAAAATGAAAGCAAACGGGGAGAAGGTTCCTCATCTCGCAGCTGTTATTGTGGGTAACGACGGAGCTTCTTTAACTTACGTTGGTAGCAAGGTTAGGGCTTGCGAGCGAGTAGGTTTTGAATCTACAATGGTACGGATGACTAACACTACTAGCGAAATTGAACTTTTAGATAAAATTCAAGAGCTTAATGAAAATGATGATATTGATGGATTTATAGTTCAATTGCCGTTGCCACCACAGATCAATACACAAAAAGTATTACTTGCGGTAGATCCAGATAAAGATGTAGATGGATTCCACCCCACAAATTTTGGAAAAATGTCTCTTGATATGAGCACATTTATTCCTGCCACCCCTTTTGGAATATTAGAACTTATGGATCGCTACGGTGTAGAGACTAAAGGGAAACATACTGTGGTTATAGGTAGAAGTCATATCGTAGGAAGGCCTATGAGTATCTTAATGGGACGCAAAGGTTTTCCTGGTAACTCAACCGTTACGTTAACGCATAGTCATACTAAGAATATTACACAAATAACGTCGCAGGCAGATATTATTATTACAGCACTTGGTGTTCCAGGTTTCTTAAAAGCAGAGATGGTCAAAGATGATGCTGTAATTATTGATGTAGGCATTACACGTGTACCAGACGAGACGCGTGAGAGAGGATATTACATTACTGGAGATGTAGATTTTGAGACTGTAAGTAAAAAAGCAAGTTTTATAACCCCAGTTCCGGGAGGTGTAGGACCTATGACTATAGCCATGTTGCTTAAAAATACGCTACTTGCAAGAGAACAGCATCGAGCAAATTCAAAGAGAAGATAAAAATATATTGAATCTCGATTACTAAAAAATCCCAGTACGAATTTTCGCACTGGGATTTATTATACAATTATTAATTAAAGTTACTTTTCAACAGTTATATCAGTAAAATATAATCTAAAGTTACCATCTTCACTTTTATGATCTGTAGCGATGTTTAAACCTTTAAAGTCTTCATATCCTTCAAAGGTAGTTGTCATAGACGGCTCTGGACTATTACCCTTTCTAAAAACCCATTCTGTAATTAAATAGTCATCTCCGTAGTAAAAATCATAGGCATCTCCTGGCGTATAGCCGCCTTCATTTCCATAGAGTAGTGTTAATTTTTTTGATTGCTTTCGCGAAAGCGGACTTTCAACATTATCTGTAACCTCTATTTGAGTGCCACTATCTGAGACAATTTGATAGGGGGCTAATAGCCAATATTTATCATTGATAAAGCCACGATCTGCCTTTATATGTATACTGTCTATTGAAGTACGATTATAGGTAATCGTATCACCAGCTGAAATCATCGTGACCATATTATCTTTAGGTCTCCAAGACCAAGATCTTTGGGCAACGGTCTGACCATTATTATCTACATTAAAGGTGAAATTAAGTTGAGTAACATTATCCCAGTGCTCATATCCATTTGCGTAAGCAATTTTTTCTGCTTCGGTTTGCGGAGCTTTTTCTGCTATGAATTCATTGCTCTCGCTATTCTTATTTTGGGTACTACTTTCTTTGTTACAGCTTACAAAAAGTATACTCAACGATAGTGCTACTAAAATTTTTTGCATGATTGGTTTTTTTCCAAAAGTAGTTAAAAAGACGTTGCTTAGTATAGGGTCTTGTTGAGAATTTGTTGTGGTGGTCCTAATTTATAAATGGTTTTGAAATACAGTATTAAGGTATAATTACTCGATAATATTTCCAATAATACCTATTGTAAAAGTTGAAAAGTTATTCGAAAAAAAAAGTCCTTCATTTCTGAAGGACTTTTTTGTAGTATTTTCTATTTACTAATCTACTGCATCTTCTACGTCATCAACAACGTCTTCTACTGCATCACCTGCTTTTTCGCCAGCAGATTTTTCTCTACAACTAGAGATTGATAGTGTAAAAACAGCAATAGTTACAAGGGTTAAAAATTTTTTAGTCATTTTCAAGGTTTTAAGATTGTTTATTAAAGTTTTTTGCCCGTAGCAAGGCGGTACAATATGCCTATTACGGCTAGTACTAAAAGGATGTGAATAAGACTACCTACAGCTTCTCCAAATCCAAAATATCCTACTAACCAGCCTATTATTAATACTACTATTA
>CAWUIT010000273.1:0-3691 GCA_963922345.1 uncultured Dokdonia sp.
AGTGTTACTCGTATGTCTAAAAGTGAGCATCTACAACTAGTAGACGAGTATGCAAAATGGATTAAAGAACGTAGAGACGATCAAGAGTGGTCGCTCAATTATGAAAAATATAAAGAGCGTTTAGAAAAGAGCGAGGAGTTTGCAAAAAGGTTTGACGCTATAGATGATTACGATACACAATTAGCTTACAAATCATTGCCATATGAGCAAAAACTATTTGAGCAAGATACCATCCTGCAAGAAAAGCGTGAGCGCTGGCACAAAAGCTTAGCCAAGGATGCTTATGTAGAAGAAGCAATTAATGTACTTCAAGACTTAAAAATCAATAATATACGTAAAGATAAGCTTGCTGCGATTAAAGATTAAAGTATGTCGCAAAGAGCAAATTCGTTAACAACCTTAGCGCTCCAAAAATTCAAACGAAATTTTTGGGGCGTTTTGAGTTTAATTTATATTCTATTATGCGGTCTTGCCGCTTTATTCGCATATGTAATTGCTCCAGATAATACTCAAAATGCAAACCAAATGCACCTTTCAATTCACTCTCAAGAGCCAGGATTTTCGGTACAAATGCTTACGATTCCTAATGATCTGCCTACATCACAATCTTGGCTTTCAGAATGGTTTACAGGTACTCAAACCGCAGATACAGAAATTCCAGTGAGTTCCTATAAAATCTTGCCAGACGCAATTGAGTATATTCCTTATGTGGGTGATGGGTTAGAGGGAATGCCTAAGCTTCTCACGCTACCAGATGTAAAAAATTATAACGCTTTCGCGAAAGCGAATATAGATACCAAAACATTTGTCCTAGGTACAGATAAGTATGGTCGAGACCTATTAAGTAGGATGTTGATCGGGGCACGTATTTCTTTTTCAATTGGTTTTATTGCGGTCTTTATATCATTAGTAATAGGACTGTTATTAGGTTCTATAGCTGGATATTTTGGCGGAAAAGTTGATGCCGCTATTATGTGGATAATAAATGTCACTTGGTCAATACCTACCCTTTTGCTTGTAATTGCCATTACCTTAGCTTTGGGAAAAGGGTACTGGCAGGTATTTATTGCAGTGGGTCTTACAATGTGGGTAGAAGTAGCTAGAGTTGTAAGGGGGCAAGTGATGGGTGTGAAGCAAATGCAATATGTGACTGCGGCAAGGGCTTTGGGCTATACCAACAGTAGGATTATAATCAAGCATATACTTCCCAATGTTTTTGCACCACTCATTGTTATATCTGCCGCAAATTTTGCGGGAGCAATATTAATAGAAAGCGGTCTTAGTTTTCTTGGTATTGGAGCTCAACCACCTACACCTAGCTGGGGAGCGATGATCAAGGATCATTATAGTTATATTATTTTGGGCAAACCTTATTTGGCTGTAATTCCCGGTCTGGCTATTATGCTTCTGGTAATGGCATTTATGCTTGTAGGGAATGCCTTGAGAGATGCACTAGACGTAAAGAGTTAATTGAGCTTATGAAAAGAAAATACATGTATCCGCTTTTAGTTGTCATTTTTACTCTGGGATGGTATTTTTTTGAAAATTACATGCATCAGGCTATTGATGCACCAATTATAGAAGAAGGAAAACAACCTAAAGCAACTACAAACACCTATTTTTTACCTACTTCTACTACGGGTCAAGTGATTCATCATGATTATTACTCTCTAAGCTATAGTGAAGTAGATGAACAAGCAGAATGGGTGGCTTACGAGTTGAAAGCAGATCATTTAGTTCAGTCAGATTTTAAAAGGCCTTATTTTGAAGTCGATCCTAAAGTTAGAACAAAATCAGCACACTGGCGCAATTACAAAAACTCTGGCTATGACCGTGGTCATCTTTGTCCAGCGGCAGATAGAGAATTTAGTAAAGAGGCTTACACAGAAACTTTTCTAACAAGTAATATCTCACCACAACGACACGCCTTTAATGCTGGAGTGTGGAATAATCTAGAGCAGCAAGTACGATATTGGGCTCGATCTTATGATGGAGTTTTTGTTGTAACAGGAGGTGTCTTGAAAGATAAAATGGGTGCAATAGGTAGCGAGCAGGTCACAGTTCCAGAGTCATTTTATAAAATTGTTTACGATCAATCTGGCGGAAATGTAAAAATGCTTGCTTTTTTAATGAATCATACTGATACAGATAGACCACTACGAGAATTTGTGACCTCTGTAGACCATATAGAAGGTTTAACAGGTATTGATTTTTTTCCTGAATTAGAAGACTCGATAGAAAATAAATTAGAGGCTAGTACTAGTCTTTCAGGTTGGAAATTACGATAACAGAAAATTATACAAAACAAAAATGCGGCAGATGCCGCATTTTTGTTTTGTATGGTATAGGAACTATCCTTTGATCACACCTCTTGAAATTACGATTTTTTGAATCTCACTAGTACCTTCATAGATTTGAGTGATCTTAGCATCACGCATCAAACGTTCTACGTGGTATTCTTTTACAAAGCCATTACCACCGTGTATCTGTACCGCTTCGACACTTTGTTCCATAGCTACCTTAGAGGCATATAGTTTTGCCATTGCGCTAGACATATCATAATTATTGCCTTGATCTTTATCCCAAGCCGCTTTCATTACTAAGTGTCTAGCTGCTTCTATTTCCACATACATGTCTGCAAGTTTGAAAGCTATGGCTTGGTGGTTACAAATTTCTGTACCAAAAGCTTTTCTTTCTTTAGAATATTTAAGTGCAAGCTCATAAGCTCCAGAGGCGATACCCAGAGCTTGCGCCGCGATACCTATACGTCCACCTGATAAGGTTTTCATTGCAAACTTAAAACCAAATCCATTTTCACCTATACGGTTTTCTTTAGGAACTTTTACGTCGTTAAATTGTAAAGTGTGCGTATCGCTACCTCGTATACCTAACTTGTCTTCTTTTGGTCCTACTTCAAAACCGTCCATTCCTTTCTCTACAATAAAGGCGTTGATACCGCGGTGACCTTTATCTCTATCTGTTTGTGCAATAACTAAGTAAACATCGGATCTACCTCCATTGGTAATCCAGTTTTTTGTTCCATTTAAGATATAGTGATCCCCTTTATCTATTGCTGTAGTGGCTTGTGACGTTGCGTCAGATCCTGCTTCAGGCTCAGAAAGGCAGAAAGCACCTACCATCTCACCTGTAGCGAGTTTGGTAAGATATTTTTGTTTTTGATCTTCAGTTCCAAAGGCTTCAAGCCCGTAACATACTAGCGAGTTATTTACAGATACAATGACGGAGGCAGAAGCATCAATTTTTGACAATTCTTCCATAACAAGAACATAAGAGGTTGCATCCATCCCTGCTCCTCCATATTTTGGGTCGGTCATAATTCCCATAAACCCAAGATCTCCCATTTTCTTGACAAGCTCTGCAGGAAAGGATTGTTTTTCATCCCTCTCTATCACCCCTGGAAGTAATTCTGTGCGGGCAAAATCGCGAGCCGCATCGCGTATCATTTGGTGTTCTTCGGTTAAACTAAAATCCATCGTGTTTGAAGTATTATATATTGTCTAAAAAATCTGTGCAAAGATACTTGTTTCTTGCCTTTTTCTCAATAGATTTAAACAATGGAACAAAAAAACTACAACGTTATAGGAGTAATGAGCGGGACCAGCTTAGATGGGATCGATTGTGCATATGTACACTTCTCAATGACCCCATCTTCTACTCAAGAGCGCTATCC
>CAWUIT010000274.1:0-3686 GCA_963922345.1 uncultured Dokdonia sp.
ACCTAATCCTTTTAATAGTATTAATAAGATTACGTTAAACAAAACAAGCCTCATTTGAGGCCTGTTTCGTTCTACAAAAATAAGGTAGGTTACATCTGTACCATACCACCATCTACTTGAATATCATGACCAGTAATATAACTTGCATCATCACTAGCTAAAAAAGTTACCGTTTTTGCAATCTCGCTAGGCTCTCCAAAACGATTCATAGGCACTTGAGATTTGATCTGCTCTGCCATTTGCTCCTGCTGCTCTTCTGGCAATCCTGCTTCATTAAAAAAGTTTGTCCCTATAGGTCCAGGGCTTACTGAGTTTACGCGTATCTTTTGATCTTTAAGCTCATTTGCAAAACTTTTACTCATATACTTTACAGCACTCTTAGCGGCGCCATATACCGCCGCCCCCGGCATTGCACTATCTGTTACTACACTGGCATTAAATATAATGGAACTACCTTCTTTAAGTAAAGGCAAGGCCTGCTGCGTGGTAAAAAACCCACCTTTGGCTAGCACATTAAATTGTTGATCAAACTCCTCTTCTGTTGTTTCTGCTAGGGAATTAAATTTGCCTAAACCTGCATTAATAAAAAGGACATCGACGGTATCAGTATGCTTTTGTAACTCATCTCTAAAGCTCCACAAATCCTCCTTTTTACCAGCATCACTTACAAAACCACTTATATCACCACCTATTTCTGAGACGGTATCGTCTATATTTTCCTGCTTGCGGCTCGTTATAATTACTTTTGCTCCTTGGGACACAAACTCTGCGGCGGTTGCCTTTCCAATGCCACTAGTTCCTCCAGTAATTACTACCGTTTTTCCTTTAAAATTTCTCATAACTTCATTTTTATTTAAAATTAATATTGGGATTATTCCCATTTCTATTTTTAATTAATACTGATACAACAATTCCTTATTTCTTAATTTGGAATGATTGTTCCAGATTTAGATAAATTTTTTTTAATCTAAAATCTTTAATGTATTTGCAACAATATGTTCAAGTTTTGTGCGATCTCTTAATAACATTCCTGTCATTCTCAGGCCCTGAAAAGCGCTGAATAAATAGTGTGCATAATGAGTTGCTGTTTCATTAGTATTAATAAAATTTGCATCCTGACCTTCTTGTATGAGACTCTGGAAAAAATCGAGTTGACTATCTTGCATTTTACTTAAATAGTCTTTGATACTCTCACTACTCCGCCCTAATTCAGCTTTGCAATTCATTGAAAAACAGCCTTTTCCATCAAAATCTTTAAGAATTTCTTCTATAAAGTTTTCAAAAATAAAATGAACAGCTTCCTTAGGATTACTTGCACGCATGAGTGCATCTTGAAAAATAGTCTGACTTTCGTTTTGATATTGAATTAGGACTGTTTTATAGAGTGACATCTTGTTCCCAAAGGAATTATAAAGGCTCGATCTATTTAAACCAGTCGTTTCAACAAGATCATTCATTGAGGTACCATTAAAGCCTTTATCCCAAAAAAGATCTCTCACTTTTTTAAGAACTTCTTCTCTATTAAAAACTTCGGTTCTAGGCATACTCATTTGGAATGATTGGTCCAAATTTAATTGAAACGATCGTTCTAAACAAGTTTATTAGGAAAATTTTAATGATTATCAATGCGGTGTTGCGATCTCGCTCAGATACAAATGAACCTGACTCACCGCCATCGAACCTTCACCCACCGCAGATGCAACTCTTTTTACAGAACCCTTACGAGCGTCACCAACAGCAAAAAATCCGGGGATACTTGTTTCTAGTGTTTGAGGAGTGCGCCTTTTGTAGATATCACAATCGGCTAGTTCATCGCTTTTTATAGCATTACCCGTACAAATAAACCCTTTGTCACCCTTTATTACTAGATCTTTCATCCAGTCTGTACAAGGTCTTGCACCAATAAAGGTAAAGAGATTTGTAATTGTTTTATTCAAATTCTCATTCTCTGCACTCTTCAAAGTGACAGACTCAAGGTGTCCATTCCCGTGTAATTCTACAACCTCCGTGTTGAGTAGTACGTGAATGTTGGGTGCGGCTATTATTCTCTGTACTAGGTAATCACTCATTTTAGACCCCAAGTCATTTGATCGTATAATGACAAACACATCTTTTGCGTGGTCTGCTATAAAAAGAGCGGCTTGTCCTGCGCTATTTCCTCCACCTACAATACCCACTTGCTCATTCTTGCAGGCTGTAGCATTCATCCCTGTTGCACTGTAATAAACGCCACTTCCTTCAAAGTCTTCTATATTATCTATAGGTAACTGTCTGTAATTTGCCCCGGTTGCAGCAATTACAGATTTTGCTTTAATAAGTTTTTCATTACTTGCGCATACTTCAAAATGATCGCCTACGTGCGTTACGCTTTGCGCTTTATTTGGTATTGAAATATTACAACCAAATTTCTGTGCTTGCACATAAGCTCTATTTGCAAGGTCGCTTCCAGATATACCTGTCGGAAAACCTAAGTAATTTTCAATTTTTGAGCTCTTACCAGCTTGACCACCAGGAGCACTAGAATCTATAGTTACCACACTCAGCCCTTCTGATGCGGCATATACACTTGCAGCAAGCCCAGCCGGTCCCGCGCCTATTACTAGAACATCAAAAACTTTATCTTCAAAATCCATAAGAACACCTGCATATCGAGCCACTTCATTTAAAGAAGGATTCTGACAAACTTTTGAATCACTATTAATCATTATTGGCAAATCTTCCTCGGCAAGGTCAAAATTACTTAGAATCTCTATGGCTTCTTTCGACGTATCGGTATCTAAGAAGTTGTACCAAATGTGATTTTTGTCCATAAAATCACGTATGCCATACGTATTTTTTGAATTACCAGAGCCTAGAAGTTTTATTCCTCCTTTGATCTCAGTAAGTACAGTTTCTTGTCTTTGCAAAAAAGCTGTAAGTAGTAAATCACTAATATCTGAGTGTTTTGAGATTATTTCTTTTAAAACAGAAGGTTTTATGCGAAGTAAACTCGTCTCGCCTTTTGTATAGGCGTGAAATTGAGCTCCTCGTGAACTTAACATACCGCTATCCCCTGTAAACTCGCCTTTACCATGGGAAACTATAATATTGTGGTTATTGTAAGGATCTTCTATAGTTACTTCGCCCTTCAAAACAACAAAAAAATCATAGTTTAAATCACCTATTTCAAACACACGCGTGCGTTCTGTAAAGGTGTCTATACTTCCATAATCTTTTAAAACTCTAATCTGCTTTGCGTTGAGTTCTGGAAATCTTGGATCTTTCATGCTAGTGATTTATTCTTTCTTAATTATTGCACAAGTCTCATTCTCCAAACTTAAAAGGTACTTTAGATATTCTAAGTGCAATTAAATTTCATTACAAGTTTAAAATTGCAATTTAGAGAAACAAGATTTAGTCGCGTTATTTTATCATTCTATAAAGGTTAATGTAATGATGCCTTGTACGCTTTCGCGAAAGCGTAATTCTCCCTATTTTTAAAACTTAATAAATACAGATCATGTATATAAAAAGAAATTTAGGTTGGGGATTGATATTGCGTTACGCTTGGAAGAATCTTATTTTCTTTACGATCTGGGCTTCTCTTGTGTTTTTTGCACATAATTTTTTAGAGATTTCTTTTCTTAAAATTCCGTTTCAACCATTAAGCGTGATTGGTATTGCGGTGGCGTTTTATATAGGTTTCA
>CAWUIT010000275.1:0-3680 GCA_963922345.1 uncultured Dokdonia sp.
TAAATGAATATCATTCATAATAATATGAATTGCATCACTATAATAGGAATAATTCCATAATTTTGTTTTAAATCCAATTTTATGAATTTTGAACGTATAAAAGAGAAGCTTAACATCTTAGCAGATGCCGCTAAATATGATGTCTCCTGTTCTTCAAGCGGAAGCAAGAGAGTAAATAAAAATAAAGGACTTGGCGACTCTAGTGGGATGGGTATCTGTCACTCATATACGGAGGATGGTCGTTGTGTGTCCTTATTAAAAATTCTCTTGACAAATCATTGCATATTTGACTGTGCATACTGCGTTACTAGAAAAAGTAATGATGTAAAAAGAGCCGCCTTTAAAGTTCAAGAGGTGGTAGATCTTACAATAAATTTTTATCGTCGTAACTATATAGAAGGTCTATTTCTGAGTAGTGGTATTTTTAAAAATGCCGATTATACTATGGAGCGACTCGTAGCTGTGGCAAAAAAATTACGTCTTGAAGAAAACTTTAATGGCTATATACATCTAAAATCTATACCTGGTGCTAGTGATGAACTAATGAGAGAGGCTGGTCTCTATGCAGATAGGCTTTCTGTAAATATTGAAATCCCATCAGAAAAAGGTTTAAAACTTCTAGCTCCCGATAAAAATAGGGAAGACTTCTTAAAACCTATGAATAAGGTTAAGAATGAGATTATCCAATACAAGAGTGAACGTAAGGTCATTAAAAGTACTCCAGTCTATGCTCCTGCAGGGCAAAGCACTCAAATGATCATAGGAGCTAGCGGTGAGACTGATGCAGAAATTATGTATACAAGCGCATATTTCTATAAAAAATATCAAATGAAACGGGTTTATTATTCAGGATACATCCCTATAAGCTACGATGATCGTTTGCCATCTATAGGGACAGAGGTACCTATGCTTCGTGAAAATAGGTTGTATCAAACAGACTGGCTACTGCGGTTTTATGGTTTTGACATTCGTGAGTTGCTTACTAAAGAACACCCTAATCTTGATACAGATATTGATCCAAAACTAAGCTGGGCATTACGTAATCTTGAGCAATTTCCCGTAGATATTAATAAAGCAGATCGTAGGATGATAGCGCGCATTCCAGGTATAGGAATGCAATCTGTTACAAAAATTATAAACGCTAGACGCTATCGTAATCTCAATTGGGAACATCTCAAAGCTCTAGGAATCTCCATGAATAGAGCTAAATATTTTCTTATATGCGACTCTTCCAGCTTTGAAAGTAAAGATAGAACAGCTGCTCAGATTAAAAGTTTAATTATAGGTACCTCAGGAAGCAAATGGCGCGGAGCTTATAGTAGTCAGCTCAACCTATTTGAATCTAATGCGCCTCTTACTGTCTAATAATGGGAGTGGTAGATCAATATATTTATGATGGTACTTTTGAGGGATTCCTCACTGCTGTATTTGAGGTATACGAGCTCAAGCCAGATGTAGTACAAATTGTAAGTGAACGCATTCAAGAAGAAAACTTCTTTGATGAGGAACACAAAGTTTATACAGATCAAGCAAAAGCCGATAGAGTGTGGAAGGGTATTCAAACCAAGTTAGGCAAAAAAGCAGGCAATTGGATCTACAGAGCCTATCTAAGCGAAAAACCAGATAGAGAGCAAGTACTATTACGAGTGATAAAAAAAGGTTTTAAAGGAGTTCGTATTACAGAGCAATTTGCAGATGTTGACGTGCTCAGATTGAGCCATCTTGTAAAAATGGTTGGAAG
Source organism: uncultured Dokdonia sp. (assembly GCA_963922345.1). Lineage (GTDB taxonomy): Bacteria > Bacteroidota > Bacteroidia > Flavobacteriales > Flavobacteriaceae > Dokdonia. The sequence goes on from CAWUIT010000275.1 coordinate 1,742, forward strand.
AGAAAAGCATAGAATGGATGCTTTCATTCGGTTTAAAAAAACAAAAGATCACGTCTATTTTGCCGAAATAGAACCTGATTTTGACACCTTACCTCTCAATGCGATTCATTTTAAAAATAGATATGCAGATCAAAAGTGGCTTATTTATGATCGTTGCAGAAACTATGGTGTTTACTACGATATGCAAACTGTTTCTTATGTAACGCTAGAAATATCAAAAGATATTAATACAAGCCTCGCTGCCCCACTTTACTTTACACACGATGAAATGCACTACCAAGATTTATGGAAAAATTACTTTAAAAGTACAAATATTGAATCCCGTAAAAATATGAGACTTCACTTACAACACGTCCCTAGAAGATATTGGAAGTATCTGAGTGAGAAGCAGTAGGAGACATTTAAAATAATAAGAGTCAATAATTAATTTAGATTACGCTTATCAACAAAAAAACGCTTAAGGATACTCTCACACTCCTGAGCAAGCACTCCATTCTCAATAGTGGTTTTTGGGTGAAGAGTCGTTCCCATAACAGAGTAGCCGCGTCTTAAATCTTTAGCACCATAAACAATGCGCCCTATCTGGCTCCAGTACAATGCGCCAGCACACATTTGACAAGGTTCTAACGTCACGTATAAGGTACATTGTGATAAATATTTGCCTCCTATAAAATTTGATGCGCTTGTTAGGGCTTGCATCTCTGCATGAGCCGTAACGTCTGTAAGCCGCTCGGTGAGATTGTGAGCTCTTGCAATGATTGTATTATCAATCACAACAACGGCTCCTACAGGAATTTCACCTTGATCAAAAGCAGCCTGAGCTTCTTGTAAAGCGCGTTTCATAAAATACGTATCATCAAATGGTTCTAGCATACATCTTAATTTATCACGTATAAAAATACAGATTCAAGATGTACCTTTGTTAGATGCCAGATAGTATTCTTGATGTCATTCAAAGTCCTAAGGATTTACGTGCGCTTTCGCGAAAGCAACTACCTAAACTTGCCCAAGAATTAAGAAAATTTATAGTCGATATTATTGCCACAAAAGAAGGTCATTTAGGAGCAAGCTTAGGTGTGGTAGAACTAACCATTGCATTACACTATCTATTTGACACGCCCACAGATTCATTAGTATGGGATGTTGGGCATCAAGCTTATGGTCATAAAATATTAACGGGGCGCAAAGATATATTTCACACTAATAGACAAAAAGAAGGTATAAGCGGTTTTCCAAATAGAGCAGAGAGTATTTACGATTCATTTGGCACTGGACATAGTAGCACCTCAATTTCGGCGGCACTGGGAATGGCCATTGCTTCACAGTTAAAAGGGGATTACGCTAGACATCACATCGCAGTTATAGGTGATGCATCTATCGCAAGCGGGATGGCTTTTGAAGGGCTCAATCACGCGGGGGTAACTGATGCAAATTTACTTGTTATCCTAAATGATAATGCTATAGGTATTGACCCTAGTGTAGGTGCATTAAAACGATACCTCACTAATGTTAAAAAAGGAACAAACAGGGAGGATAATATTTTTGAAGCACTCAACTTTTCCTACTATGGCCCTGTAGATGGTCACGATCTCCCTGCGCTTCTAGAAACTTTGGCAACCTTAAAAGAAAAAAAAGGACCCAAGTTTTTACACGTTATCACTACCAAAGGAAAAGGACTCCCTCTAGCAGAAAAAGATCAAGTCACTTACCACGCGCCAGGCAAATTTGATGCAACCACGGGGGTAAGGACACCTAAAAGTTCACTAAAGCAACCTTTAAAATATCAAGATATCTTTGGATATACTATCGTAGAGCTGGCGCAACAAAATGATAAAATCGTAGGTATTACCCCTGCAATGCCCACCGGAAGTTCTCTTAAATATATGATTAAGCAATTTCCAGATAGAGCCTTTGACGTAGGGATTGCAGAGCAACACGC